>JBIOWS010000186.1:0-4757 GCA_044868745.1 Candidatus Polarisedimenticolia bacterium | reverse complement strand
CGGCCGCGGCCTGCTCGAGAGTTACTTCGCCTTCGACTCGACGCAGCTGCCCGACGGTCTGTATCGCATCCGGATCGAGGCCACCGACTCGCCGTCGAATCCGGCAGGTTCCACCAGGACGGCCTCGTTCATCACCGACCCCTTCGTGATCGACAACACTCCCCCGTCGGTCCAGGTGAGCGCCCGAAAGGCCGCCAAGGAGGCCGGCTTCGCTCTCGAGGCCTCCGCCAGCGACTCCATCGGACCGATCGCACGCGCCGAGTACTCCCTGGATGCCGCGCGCTGGGTGCCGATCGCGCCCGTGGACGGCGTGTCCGACTCGCGAGCCGAGGCCTACAGTACCAACTTCGGCTCCCTCCGGCCGGGCGAGCACACGGTCATCGTGAAGGTGACCGACCTGCTCGGGAACGTGGGCGCAGGGAAGGCGACCTTCACCTCCGAGTAGCCAGGAGCCTGTCCGGGAAATGGCAGCGGCCGCGTTCGGAGCGCCGTGGGGCTGGATGCAAGGGGCCGCGACGACGATGCGGGGCATCGTCGAGGAGCGGCAACGAGTCGCGCGTGCCTTGGTCGCCCTCCTGGTCCTGGCAGCGCCGTGCTGCGCTCCCGCCCCGGCTCCCCCGGTCGGGTCGGAGGTAGCGGGCCCCGCATACGGCGGACGCCTCGTCTTCCCGCTGCCGATCGAGCCGGTCAGCCTCAATTTCGTGACCGCGACCGACGTGCCAAGCCGCATGGTGGTGCGGCTGATTGGGGACGGGCTCGTGGACCACGACGCCGATCTGAAGATGGTGCCGCGTCTCGCCGCGTCGTGGGAATTCTCGGACGGAGGCCGGACACTCACCTTCCACCTGCGTCCCGGAGTGCGCTTCCACGACGGCGCCCCTTTCACCAGCGCCGACGTCCTGTACACCTACCGTCGAGCGATCGATCCGGCCAGTCGGGCCGTGGGCCGCCTCGATCCCTTTCTGCCGATCGAGCAGGTTCAGACCCCCGACCCGCTGACGGTCCGAGTCGCCTACCGTTTCCCGTACGCGCCGGCTCTGCAGGGATGGGAGGTGCCGATCCTGCCGCGCCACCTGTACGAAGAGGATGATTTCGCCACCTCGCGCCTCAACCGCGCCCCGGTCGGGACCGGCCCGTTCCGGTTCGGCTCCTGGGAGGCGGGGCAGAGGATCGTGCTGGTCGCCAACCCGGACTACTGGGGAGGCCGACCGTACCTCGATACCCTCGTCTTCCAGGTCATCCCGTCCCAGGAGACAACCCTGCAGGCCCTGCTGGCGGGCGAGATCGACTTCGCCAGACTCACCCCGGTGCAATGGCAGGCGCACGCCCAGAGCCCCGGCTTCGCGCGCCGATTCCGGACGCTCCGCTACGTGCCCCTGTTCCTCTATTACATCGCCTGGAGGGGAGACGCCTCGAACCCGTTCTTCTCCAACCCGACCGTGCGCCGCGCCATGTCCCTCGCCCTCGACCGGGAGGGATACGTGAGATCGGCCCTGCGCGGCATGGGGCGGGTCGCCTCCTCTCCGTTCCATCCGGCCGTGGAAGGGGCCGATCCCGACCTGCCGCCCGAGCATTACGACCCGGCCGGAGCGGCTGCCCTTCTCGATCAGGCCGGCTGGCGCGTCGACGCGCGGACCGGTCTGCGAACGCGCGACGGGATCCCCTTCCGTTTCACCCTGCTGATCCTCGGGAAGGGCGAGGACCACGTGCAGTTCTCGCAGGTGGTGCAGGAATCGCTGCGACGCCTAGGAATCGACATGTCGATCGAGCGCCTCGACTGGCCCTCACTGTGGGAGAGGCTGAAGACGGGAGCTTTTCAGGCGGCCCTCTCGGGCCTGGCCCCCGGGATCGACCCGGACGCCGTCTACGCGGCCCTGCACTCGTCCCAGATCACGGGCGGGCAGAACTACGCGGCGTTTCGCGACCGCGAGGTCGACGCCTGGCTCGACGAAGGGCGCCGCACGCTCGATCCTCTCAAGCGCTCGGAGCTGTACCGCCGGATCGACCGGCGGGTCAGGGAGGCGCAGCCCTACGCCTACCTCTTCTACCCCGTCCTGCAACTGGCCGCCGCCCGGCGCGTCCAGAACGTCCGGGTCTCCCCGTACGGACTCCTCGATTACCATCCGGGGGCGGCCCGCTTCTATATCGGTGACGGTGGCGGCCGGTGACGTTCTTCCTGCTGCGCCGTCTCCTGTCGATGCTTCCCACGCTCGTCGGAATTACCGTCTTGACCTTCTCGATCCTCAACCTGATGCCGAACGATCCGCTCGGCACCTGGTCGGACACGGGGGCGCTGCCGACCGCCGAAGCGATCGAGCGCTTGCGACACGCTCTCGGAAGCGAGCGGAGTGCCGTGGAGCGCTACGGCGACTGGGGGACGGCCCTGCTGCGCGGAGATCTGGGACGATCGCTGCGGGACGGCCGGCCGGTCGGGGAGGTGGTGGCCGACGCCCTCCCCTGGACGCTCCTCCTCAATCTGTGCGCCGTGGCGCTCATTTACGGAGTGGCGGTCCCGTTTGGATTGCTGGGATCCTCCGCCCCCGGCCGCGCCGCCGACAGGATGGGCGGCTGGATTCTACTGGCGCTCTACGCGGTTCCTTCGTTCGCGGCGGCGCTCCTCCTGCAGCAGACGTTCGCGGTGCGCCTGGGGATTCTGCCCCTGCAGGGTGTGAGCGATCCATCACCCGGCCCCACGCTTCTTTCCCGGGCGGCGTGCCTGCTTCGCCACCTGGCGTTGCCGACAGCCTGTCTGGCGCTCTCGGGGTGGGCCTTCGTAGCGCGCTATTGTCGGGCCGCCTTCCGCTCGGGACCCGGCAGGGAATTCCTGGCGGTGGCGCGCGCCAAGGGGCTGTCGCGCCTGCGGGCCCAGACGCACATCGTCGCCAGCGCTTCCGTTCCGCTCGTCACCCTCCTGGCGGCGATCATTCCGGGGCTGGTTGGAGGGAGCGTGATCGTCGAGCAGGTCTTCTCGTGGCCCGGGGTCGGACGCTTGTACCTGGCGGCCGTCGAGGGGAGGGACTACCCTGTCGTCCTCGGGCTCACGCTCCTGTCGGCGGTTCTGGTCCTGGCCGCGAATCTCCTGGTCGATCTCCTTTACCTGGTTGTCGATCCCAGGACCCGCCTGGGTTTCCTTGGAGGCGCGGACGATGCCGTTTGACTCCACGCACGCAGGTCACGGCGATTCGGTGGCCGCATCAAGCCCACCCGAGGCGATGCCGGCGGCCGCCTGGATTCTCCTCTCCTTGACCTTGCTGGGCTTCCTGGCACCGCTGCTGGCGAACGATCGGCCTATCCTGGCGAGGCTCGGCGGCAGCGGACGGATCGTCGCCCCGGCCCTCGCGGACCTGCCCCTCCTGGGCCGCATCTTCGACGAGCCGGAGATCCGAGCGATCGCCTGGACTGTGCCGTCGACCGGGGCGCGGCCGATCTTGATGCCCCCCATCCCCTACTCCTACCGTGGCATCCGCCTCGAAGAGACGCTGCGGCCGCCCGACCGCGCGCACCCTCTCGGCACCGACGCCCTGGGGCGGGACCTCCTGGCGCGACTGATCTACGGAACGCGCCCCTCGCTGATCGTCGGCTTCGGGGCCACCGCCGTGGCGCTCTTGGTCGGCGTCTTGCTCGGATCGGCGGCCGGCCTGCGCGGCGGACTGGTCGATCTCCTCGTCATGCGCGTGCTGGACACGGTCGCCTGCTTTCCTCCTTTCATCCTGGCGCTCGCCTTCGTGGCGGCGGCAGGACACGGAGGAGTCTGGCCCATGGTCGTCGGGATCGCGTTGAATCGCTGGACCGGCGTGGCGCGCTACGTGCGGGGCGAAATCCTTCGCCAGCGCGGCGGGGACCTGTGGGCTTCGGCGCGGGCGACCGGGGCTTCGAGCCCCCGCCTGGTCCTGAGGCATCTCTTGCCTCTCCTGGCGCCGCCGCTGGCGGTACTGGCCTCCTTCGGCGTGGCCCACGCCATCGTCCTGGAGTCGGGTCTGAGCTTCGTCGGCTTCGGGGTGGATCCACCGACACCCTCGTGGGGGACGATGCTCGCGGAAGCCCGCAGCACTCTCGATGCGGCCTGGTGGCCGGTCGTGTTCCCCACCCTCGCTCTCCTGCTGATTCTGGGCGCTCTGTGCGCCGCCGGCGAGCGCGCCGGCGGGCAGCAGAGCGGGCGCTTGACGGCGCGCTCCTGAGAGCTATCCGCCGCTCCCGGCGACCTGTCCATCGTCGGGCGTGATCCCCGCGGGTCGGCAGACGCGGTTCTTGCCGCTGCGCTTGGCGCGGTACAGACCGCGGTCGGCGGCCGCCACCAGCTCGGTGGCGGTTCCCGCCTCGGCGGGGCACGAGGCGACACCGATGCTCACGCTGACGCGCAGCGGGCGCGGCATCTCCGGCAGGACCAGCGGTGACCTCTCGACCTCGCCCCGAATCTTTTCGGCCACCGTCACCGCCCCTGCGGAGTCGGAGTCCTGGAGGATCGCGGCGAACTCTTCTCCCCCGTAGCGCGCCACCGCATCGCTTCGTCTCAGCGTGCGCGCGGCGATCTGGGCGACGTGCCGCAGCACCTCGTCCCCCGCCTGATGACCGTAAGTGTCGTTGAAGCGCTTGAAATTGTCGATGTCGATCATCAGCAGTGCCACCGGCCGACCGGTGCGCTGCGACCTCGTCACCTCCTGATCGACGAGCCCCAGGAAATGGCGATGATTGAACACGCCGGTCACCCCATCCACCTCCGCCATCCTCTTGGTGGCCAGCAGGAGGCGCTGCGTCTC
>JBIOWS010000185.1:0-4032 GCA_044868745.1 Candidatus Polarisedimenticolia bacterium | reverse complement strand
GCAGCGGGGCCATCGTGTCGATGACCGCCTGCGCGGCCGACGCGAGCCCCTTGGTGTCCTGAAGCGACCGGCCGATGGCGGTCTTCACCATCCCGGTCAGCAGGGCCGCGGCGACACCGTGGCCCGCCACGTCGGCCACCATGACCAGCAGGCGGTCCTCCGGCAGCGGCGCGACGTCGAACAGGTCGCCGCCGACCGACTCGGATGACAGCCAGGCGGCGGCCACCCTCACGGATCCGAAGGTGCGCGGCAGCCCCTGCGGGAGGAGCGCCTGCTGATACCTGCGCGCGCGCTCCAGATCTTCCGTCAGGCGACGGATCAGATCGTCGCGCTCCTCCTCCAGGCGCTGCATCTCCAGGCAGCGGCCCACCAGGGAGGTCAAAACGGCCCTGGAGAACGGCTTGGTGATGAAGTAGAAGGCGCGCTCCTCGATCGATCGCAGCAGCTTCTCGTCGAGGTCGGAGATCGAGCCGGTGACCAGGATCACTTCGGTTCTCGGCCGCATCGATTTGATGGCGTGCGTCAGCTCGAAGCCGTCCATGCCGGGCATGCGGATGTCCACGATCGCCACGTCGAAGCGATCCCGGCCCACGGCCGCGAGGGCACGATCGCCGGAGGCGAAGCCTTGCACCTCGTGTCTGGGGGAGAGAATCCGCTCCACCGTCCGCAGCATAGCCGGATCGTCGTCCACGACCAGCACCCGGCCCTGCAGCGGCTTCACGACCGGGCCGGCATCGTCGGCTGCGCCGCGGCCGTCTTGTCGGCTTTCCCGACCGCGGCTTTTGCTTCGCCGGCCGCAGGGGCCACCGGAAGCTGGACCGTGACGGTGGTCCCCTTCCCGGGTTGGCTGTCAATGGTCATCTGGCCGCCGCTCTCCCACAGGATCGATCGGCAGATCGCCAGCCCCAGGCCGAACCCCTCGACCTTGGTGGTGTAGAACGGCTCATGGATGCGCTTGAGCTGCTCGGCCGGGATCCCCCCGCCGGTGTCGCTGATCTTCACCTCGAGGTGTCCCCCGGCCGGCCGCGCCGTCACTTTCAGCTTGCCGCCCGCGGACATCGAATCGAGGGCGTTCGTGAACAGGTTCAGGAACAGCTGCTCCAGACCGCCGCGGCTGACGTTGACCTCCGGAAGGTCGTCCGGGATCTTCAGCTCGAGCGCCACTCCCGCCCGCCTCATGCGACTCGCCAGGATCGACACCGCACCCTCCAGGATCTTGGACAGCGGCGCCCTCTCGGCGGGACGGATCCCGGAGCGCGCGAGCTGCAGCATGCCGTCGAAGATCCTCTGGCAGATCTGCGCCGATTGCGCGATCTGCGCCAGGTCCTGGATGACCACCTGGCGGTCGAAGCTGCCCGATTCCAGCTCCTCCCGGGCCTGCTGGGCGAGCGGCAGGATCGCGCCGATGGCGTTCTTGACATCGTGGGAAATCGCGCGGGCCAGGTCGGCCATGGCGTGTTTCTTCTCGGCCGCGATGATCCGTTCCTCCATCGACAGGGCCCGGCGCGCATTGTGGATTACCGAGGCCACGTGGCGCAGGACCCGGTCGACGCCGAGGGCTTCCGCCGGCCCCAGCGCGCCGGCCTTGAGGGACGCGATCTTCAGCACACCGAGAAGGCTGCCGTCGTGGTGCAGCGGCACCCAGAGGATCGTCCCTTCGGCCGGCTCTCCCTTCCTGCCTCCCCACCTGAGGAGTCGCGCGACCCCCTCCAATTCGCTCCCCGCGCCGGCCTGCTGCGCCTGACCCCCTCTCCCCCTGGCGGATCCGAACGAGGCGAAACGGATGCCGGCGGAAGCGCGCAAGGCCGGCTGCAGCTCCCTCGGCACCCGGATCCGCCGACCGATGCGGTTGCTCTTCCTCTTCGCCCAGGCGATCTGTTCCGCGTGCAGGATCAGGCGGGGTGCGTCCTCTTCCGCGATCAGGATGGCGCTGCTGTGGTCGTAGCGCGTGAGCGCCTTCAGGCCGTGCAGGATCTGGTAGAAGAGATCCTTCGGACGCAGTTCCCGGACCGTCCTGTCCCTGATCTGGTCGACGATCCGGTTCACGCGACGCTCCTCGCGCGCCTCGATCTCGCGCGCGAGCTTGCGGCACAGCTGCGTCAACCTCCGGCCGGCTCCCGGCGCGAACGGCCCGCTCCGGCGCCGCAGCGCCATCACCCCCGCGGCCCGCCCCCCGACCAGGATGGGGGCCATGATCTCCGTGTCGGGAAGGGCGGGCCGCTCCAGATCGAGGAACGCTTGGACCTTGCGCGGCTCCCAGGCGTCCGCCGCGTTTCCCCACGGGATGGTCTGCAGGGTTCCGGTCACGGGGCGGCGCAGGATCACCGCCCCTCCGTCCGCACCGAGATGCCGGCCGATCTGGCTCAAGGCGGTCTTGTACAGCTTGACCGGGTCCTCGATCTGTTCCAGGAGCGTGCCGAGGTGGAGCTGGAACGATAGTCGATCGACGATGTCCGACGGCGGCTTGTCCATGGGGGAAGACTAGCCGATCTGGCCTTGGGCGGGGAGGCCCGGGGGATCGGCCGATCGGCTCAGCGTCCTGAGAAGTTCCCGACCTTCGGTTTCACGAGGCGCTCGAAGTCCGCGTAGGCGACCTGGATCGTTTCGATGTGATTCCCCGCATTGAACACGATGCGATCGTGCTCCGCCAGCGCGCCGTCGACGTAGACCGGCATCTTATAGAGGTTGCCGAACGGGGGCATGGCGCCCCGGTCACAGCCGGGGAAGAGCGCCTCGAACTCCTCCTCGCGCGCCAGGTCCGCCTTTTTCGCCTTCGAGACTTTGCGGAACAGGCCGAGGTCGACCCGCAGCGGAGCAGGGAGCACCGCCATCACGAAACCGCCGTCCGCCTTGATCACGACCACCTTGGCGAGCTCATATCCGCTGACATGGACCTCGGCCGCGACCTCCTGGGCGGTGAACGCGACGGGGTGCTCCGTCACCTTGAAGGGTACTTTGTTCTCCTTGAGGTAGGTTTTGATCGCGGCACCGGGCATGGGCGGCCTCGTCGTGCCCCCGGCCTCCGGCCGGGGCGTCAGACGCTTCAGCTCCCGCCGTAGCCGATGCTGACCTTGGCGCCGTCGACGATGACCGGGACGGCCCGTCCACCCTTGGAGAATTTCAGCATCTCGTCCAGGAGGCGCTGGTCCTGCTTCACGTCGTGGTACTGCACCTCGTAGCCTTCTTTTTGGTAGGCCTCACGGGCCGCCATGGTGTAGGGTCAACTGTCCTTGCCGAAGATCCGCACGGACTTGGGCATGTGATCCTCCCTGTCCGGCATCCTAGCACCGGGGCCGGTCACGATCAACGCCCGTCGTCTCCGCGCCCGCGGGACCGCGTCCGTGGCGCCCGAGAGGAACAGGGCTCGGACGGTATGGCATCGGCGAGACGCTCTCAGGAGCGCGGTGAGCCGTGGAGGATTCGAACCTCCGACCCGCTGATTAAGAGTCAGCTGCTCTACCAGCTGAGCTAACGGCCCACGTTCGCTGCGAGAACGCTATGAAGACCTGGGGTGAGTGATGGGACTCGAACCCACGACAACCGGGGCCACAACCCGGGGCTCTACCACCTGAGCTACACTCACCGCATGCCTGGATGACCGGCGTCCCGAGTCGATCCCTCGTACCTTACGGAGATCGGTGGCGCGCCTGAAGGGATTCGAACCCCTGACCCACGGCTTAGAAGGCCGTTGCTCTGTCCCCTGAGCTACAGGCGCTCGCCAGGCCGCGGAACGCTGCGTCGGGAGTCGTGACTCTACCACGAAGCTCTTCCGACTGTAAATCAGCGCCGCGCGGTCGGTCACGATTACGATTTTCACATCGGCTCTCTCCGATTTGCTCGAAGTGCATCCGGAACATAGATTTGCAGTTGCCTTTCGGGCAAGACCGGGGATGGACGTGAAGGTCGCTGTGCCGATCTCGATCCTCATCGCGGCATCGGTCCTCGTGCTGGCGGGTCCGGTCGTCCTCGGGGAGTCGGGCGGCCCTCTCGTCGCCGTCGTCTTCAGTCAGAGAAACGAGCCTTACGAGCTGA
>JBIOWS010000184.1:0-3026 GCA_044868745.1 Candidatus Polarisedimenticolia bacterium | reverse complement strand
TCTGGCTCGCCCCGCCCGGCGACATCAACCTGACGGGGGTCCGGGCCGAGGTCTCCTTCATCCGGGGCGCTCTCGACCTGCTGGGGATCTACCCGGACTTCGATCACATCGGCCGATACAAGAATGCCAAGAATTTCTATACCGACAAGTCGATGGACGCGGCGTACCGTGAGTCGATGGAGACGATCGTCGAGGCCTTCTACCGCCAGGAGCGCCGCGGCATCGCCGAGGGGCGCAAGCTGGACGAGCGCCAGGTGGCGGCCGTCATCGACCGCGGGCCGTTCCTCGCTCCGGAGGCGCTCGAGGCCAAACTGGTGGACAGTCTCGGATACCGCGACGAGTGGGAGAGCCATCTCAAGGAGAAAAACGGCGGCCGCCTCCCGCTTCTCGAGGTCGAGCGCTATCTGAAGTCCGGAGGCTACTACGACCGCGGGGTGAAGGTGGCCCTGGTGTACGGCGTCGGGGGCGTCAGCCGCGGCGAGAGCGAGTACGACCCGGTGTTCGGCGGCACCATGGGGTCGGACACCATCGCGGAGGCGATCAAGACGGCACGCGAGGACGCCTCGATCAAGGCGATCGTCTTCCGAGTCGACAGTCCCGGGGGATCGTACGTCGCCTCGGACATCATCTGGCGCGAGGTGATGCGGACGAAGGGAGTCAAGCCGATTGTCGTGTCGATGTCGGACGTCGCCGGCTCCGGCGGGTACTTCGTTGCCATGGCGGCCGACAGGATCGTCGCCCATCCCGGCACCATCACCGCTTCGATCGGGGTGGTGGCGGGAAAGATGATCACCGCCGGCTTCTGGAACAAGATCGGCATCACCCATGACGCGGTGCAGCGGGGCCGTCACGCCACCTTCTACTCCGGGAATCTGAGGTTCACCCCGGAGGAGCGGGCGATTTTCCAGAAGTGGCTGGAGCGCATCTACAAGGATTTCGTCGGCAAGGTCGCCCAGGGCCGGGGGAAAACCTACGGGGAGGTCCATGCCATTGCCCAGGGGCGGATCTGGTCGGGCGAGGACGCCCTCAAGCTCGGCCTGGTGGACGAGCTGGGCGGGCTCCCGGCCGCCATCCGAGCGGCCCTGGAGCTGGCGAAGCTCGAACCGGGATCGCGCGTCCGCCTGGTGGTCATGCCGGAGGCGAAAGGCCTCATCCAGCAACTCCTGAGCGGAGGGTTCAAGACCCGCACCTCGTTCGCGACCATGATCCGGCGGGCGAGGAAGGCGATCCGGGAGAGCCCGTTCCCGGGGTCGGACCGCGTCCTGGAGATGCCGTTCGTGCCCGTGGTTCGCTGAACGGACGGAGGGGGGTATAATCGCCGCACGGGGGAGGGCGCTGGCACGACGATCACCGGCTTGCTGATCCTGGTCGGGCTTCTCGTCCTGGCGTTCGCCGCGGTGGTCGCGGTGCTCAGGCTGGTCTTCTTCCTGGTTCTGCTGCCGTTCCGCCTCCTCGGCTGGGGGCTCGGCATCGGCCTGGCGGCCCTGGGTCTCCTGCTCAAGGGTGCGGTGCTGGCGGCGGCCGTCGGAGTGTTGTTCCTCTTCGGCCTGCTGCCGCTTGTCCCCCTGCTTCTCCTCGGCGCGGGGATCTACCTGCTCCTGCGTCCCTCGCGCGCCCGCTCGGCACCGGCCTGATCCCCTCTGCTCGGACACCGCGCGGGGCGCCGGATTGCCCGTTGCGCCCGGCGGCGCCCTCGGGCTAGAATGCCGGAAATCTTCAGGACAGGAGAGGGCCTTTCACATGCAGAGTCTTTTCGATCCGATCGAGGACATCAAGATCCCGGAACAGAAGCCTGCGAGGAGCTACAAGGGGCTGCTCAAGGGCGGCGCCATCGTCCTGGTCGTGGCGATTCTCGGGGTGGGGGGCTACTTCGGCTATACGGTCCTGTTCCCGAAGAAGCTGACCGAACGACCGGTCCCGCCGTCCACGGACAAGCTCCTGGTCGAGCTGCAGGAAGCCCGGGACCAGATCGACAGCCAGACCCGGGACATCTACGGGCGGATCCAGCAGTTCAACCAGCGCATGGAGGCCCTCAACCGCAAGCAGGTGTCGTTCTCCCAGGTCTTCCTGCAGGGCCTGAGCGCCGAGGAGGAGCAGGCGCTGGACGAGCTGGTGAGGCAGGAGAAGGACCCCTCGTACCGGGGCATCCTCGGCCAGGTCGTGGAGGACATGAAGAAGATCCGCGAGCTGCAGTCGAAGGTCACCGACCTGGAGGCGAAGCTCCCCGGCGAGGGAATCGAGGTCAAGCCGGGCGACACGCACATGAAGCTCGCGAAAGAGTACCTGATGAAGGAGCACCGCCTTCCCGAGAGTCGGGCCAAGGAGCTGGCGGAGCGCCTCAACATCATGGAGACCCACATGGAGAAGGGGATGAGGGTGCATTTCTTCTACGACCCCGCCCGGGATTTCTTCGGCACCTGGGTGTCCCAGGGAGACGCCAAGCACACACCCCTGGCCCTCATCCGCGCCAAGGAGATGAAGCTGGTGCAGGAGCGCGACACGGCGATCGCCAAGGCGACCGACCTGGAGGAGAAGAGGGCAGAGCTGGAGGAGAGCCTGGCCAAGCTGCAGCAGGAGATCGCCGCCCTGGAGGCGCGCAAGGCCAGCCTCGAATCGAACGTCGCGGACCTGCGCCTGAAGAAGGACGCCGCCGAGCAGAAGGTCGAGACGACCACCGCCGAGCTGGAGCGGCAGCGCAATTCGCTCTTCTATCAGGCCGACCTCGCCGAGCACCTGAAGTCCAAAGGGGTTCTGGACGGCGTCACCGAGCTCGAGGACATCACCAACCTGAAGTTCGACTCGTCGCTCGACCTCCGGCAGTCGAAATCGATCACCCTCAAACCGAGCCAGTTCGGCATCGCGAAGATACGCGACATCTGGATCCTCCCCTCCTACCTGAGGGAAGGACGCGACGTCGGTGTCAGGTTCGGCGATGACGGGACGGTGGAGGTCACGATCCTGAACGAGGCCGCCCTCAAGGGCCAGAAGGTGCTGTTCGTCGTCAGGAAGTAGATGGAGCCGGAACG
>JBIOWS010000183.1:0-4553 GCA_044868745.1 Candidatus Polarisedimenticolia bacterium | reverse complement strand
TCGCGACGCGCCGACTCGGTCGGTCCGCCCGGTTGCCGCGCGAACGGTGACTCGCCTCGGGCATGTCCCTAGCTCTTCCGGGTGACGATGAAGCCGGCGATTTCGGCCAGTCGCCGGCCCCGCGCACCAAGAGGCGCGATCGCATCCGTCGCCTCGCGCGCCGCCGCCTCAGCCCGCCGGCGTGAGGCGGCCAGCCCGAGCAGAGCGGGGAAGGTCGCCTTCCGGGCGCGCTCGTCCTTGCCGGCCGTCTTCCCGAGTCGCTCCGAGCTCCCTTCCAGGTCGAGGATGTCGTCGACGATTTGGAACGCCAGGCCGATGGCATCCCCGTAGCGCCGGAGGGCGCGCAGGTGCGCCGGAGGGCCGCCCGCCATCACCCCACCGATCTGCGTCGAGGCGCTGATGAGGGCCCCCGTCTTGCCGCGATGGATGCGGGTCAGGGATCCGAGGGAGTAGCGCCGCCCCTCGGCCTCCAGGTCCATGACCTGGCCGCCGATCATGCCGCTCACGCCGGCTGCCTGCGCCAGGAGGCTGACGGCCCGGATCGTCCTGGCCGCCAGGCTCGGATCGCGGAAATCACCGGCCGCCACCTCGAAGGCGTGCGTCAGGAGCGCGTCACCCGCCAGGATCGCCATCGCCTCGCCGAACACCCGGTGGCTGGTGTCCCGGCCGCGACGCAGGTCGTCGTTGTCCAACGCCGGCAGGTCGTCGTGGATAAGGGAGTAGGTGTGGATCATCTCGATGGCGGCGGCGCAGGGAAGGACGTCGCTGACGCGTCCCCCGAGCGCCTTGCAGGCGACGATCGCCAGGATCGGCCTCAGCCGCTTGCCGCCGGGGAACAGGGAGTAGGCCATGGCACGCCGCACGGTCGTGGGGACGGTGCCGGCGCGCGGCAGGTGCCTGCGGAGCGTCGCGTCCACCACCCTGCGCTGGGCCTCGAGGTAGGCCTGCAGCCTCATGACCCCTCGGGCTCGTCCCGTTCGTCCTGGTCGGGGACGTCGAAGGGGACGAGCTTCAGATCGCCCTGCTCGCCCCTGGTCAGGAGGTCGATCTTCCGTTGCGCCTCGTCGAGCTTGGCCGCGCAGAGCCGGGTGAGCGAGACACCCTCCTCGAACAGGCGTAGAGACTCCTCCAGCGGCAAGTCCCCTTCCTCCAGGTTCTTGACGATCCGCTCGAGACGCGCCAGCGCCTCCTCGAACGCAGGCCCCTTAGTTCTCTTCTTCCCGCCTCCCATCGTCGACCTCCCTCACGTCGCATTCCAGACTGCCGCGGTGCAACCTCACCTGGACGACGTCACCTCTGCGCACCGCCGCCGCCTCCTTCAGGATCGAGCCGGTCGCCGACAGGCGGCAGATGGCGTAGCCGCGCGCCAGGACCGCCAGCGGCGACAGGGCGCCGAGACGCTCCCCGTAGCCGGCCACGCCGTCCCTGGCCCTCTGCAGTCGCGCCGTCATCGAGGCGCCCAGGAGCCTGTCCATCCCGTGATGCTCCGCCCGCCGGCCCTCCAGCCGCTCTGCGAGGCGCCGCGGGGTCATCCGTTCGGCCAGGATCTCCAGCCGGTGTCGTGTGCCGAGGATGGCGCGCTCGAGGTAGAGTCGCAGCCGGTGGGTCAGATCGTCCAGGCGCAGCATCGCGTGGCGGGTGCGGCCGCCCACGAGATCGAGCGCGCGGGCCACGCCGAGGTCGAGAAGGGCATGGCGCAGCCGCGCCAGAGTCAATCCACCGGCCGACAGGAGGCGCGCCCGCAGCGCGGCGATCCGTTCGGCCAGGTCGTGTTTCGACCGGACGACCATCTCGGCTGCGGCGGAGGGCGTCGGCGCCCTGAGGTCCGCGACCAGATCGGCGATGGTGACGTCGGTCTCGTGGCCGACCGCGGAGATGACCGGGACGGCGGAAGTTGCGATGGCGCGCGCCACCGGCTCTTCATTGAAAGACCACAAGTCCTCCAACGACCCCCCTCCCCGGGCGACGATCAGCACATCGACTCCGGACAGCCGGTTGAGGAGGCGGATCGCCTCGACGATCTCGGCCGCGGCGCCCTCGCCCTGCACCCGCGACGGCGAAATGATCACCTCCAGGTTGACGAAGCGGCGCTCGAGCACGCGCAGGATGTCCCGCAGGGCCGCTCCCGAGGGCGAGGTCACGATGCCAATCCGGCGGGGGAGCGGGGGGATCGGTCGCTTGCGCGCGGCGTCGAACAGCCCCTCCGCCTGGAGCCTGGTCTTGAGCTGCTCGAAGGCGAGCCGCAAGGCCCCCAGCCCGGCGGGCTCCATCGCCTCGACGATGATCTGATACGTGCCCCGCGACTCGTACAGGCTGACCCGGCCGCGCGCCAGCACCTTGAGTCCGTCCTCCGGCCGGAACGGCAGCGTCGGAGCGCTGCCGCGGAACAGCACCGCCGCGATCTGAGACGACGCGTCCTTCAACGTGAAGTAGGTGTGCCCCGAGGGGTAGCGGCGCAGGTTGCTGATCTCGCCCTCCACCCAGATCGACGCCAAGGAGTTTTCGAGCAATCCTCGCACCAGGGCATTCAGCTCGCTGACGGTGAGGACCTGGCGATCCCGCCTGGGGTCGGACCGGGATGTGGCCGTGGGAGCGTCGAACAGATCGCGCATCGCGCTAACCCGTGACCTGGGCCGGGGGACGGATCTGCAGCCTCTCGATCGAGCGCGCGTGGCCGGTAGTCTCGTCCACCTCGACGAAGACGCCGCACAGACGTGGATCGCGCTTCGCCGTGGACAGGCGCACCGGAAGCCCGGTCAGGAATTTCTTCAACGCCAGGTCCTTGTCGATGCCGATGACCGAGTCATAGGCGCCGGTCATCCCCAGGTCCGAGATGTAGGCCGTTCCGCCTGGCAGGATCGTCTCGTCGGCGGTCTGGATGTGCGTGTGCGTGCCGACGACCGCCGTGACGCGCCCGTCGAGGTGCCAGCCCATGGCGGTCTTCTCGGAGGTCGCCTCGGCGTGCATGTCCACCAGGATGACCCTGGCCCGCTCCCTGAGACGTCCCAGGTGCGCGTCGATCACCAGGAAGGGGTTGTCGCACGGCGGCATGAACACGCGGCCCATCAGGTTGACCACGGCGACCTGGATCCCGCCCGGCGTCTCGCCCACGAAGAGTCCGCTCCCCGGCGTCCCGTTGGGGTGATTGAGCGGACGCAGCAGGCGCGGCTGGCCGGGGAGGTAGTCGAGGATTTCGGCCTTGTCCCAGATGTGGTTCCCGGAGGTCATGCAGTCGACGCCGTGCCCCAGAAGCTCTTCGCTCAGCTCGGGAGTGATGCCGAACCCGTCGGCGGCGTTCTCCACGTTGGCCACCACGAAATCGACCCGTCGCTCGGCGATCAGGCGGGGGAGGTGCGTGCGCATCATCAGGCGTCCGGCCCGACCATTGACGTCGCCGATCAGCAGAACCCTCATGGCGCTCCCTTCAAGTGGCGTAATCGACGGCGCGGGTCTCGCGGATGACGCTGATCTTGACACTGCCAGGGTACTGCACCTCCTGCTGGATGCGGGCCGTAATCTCCTTCGACAGGCCGACCATGTCGCCGTCGTTCACCGCCCCCGCCTCGACGATCACCCGGACCTCCTTGCCCGAGCGCATGGCGAACGCCCGGTTCACTCCCCGGAAGGAGGCCGCGATCGACTCGAGGTGCTGGAGTCTTTCCATGAACGCTTCGAGGTTCTCGTCGCGCGCTCCCGGGCGCGCGATGATCGTTCGCTCCGCCGTCTTCAGCAATACGCTCTCGACGGACGGTTCGGGGCCCGTGCCGTGCATCGAGCGGATCGCCTGCACGACCCGCGGGTCCTCCCCGAGCCTCGCGGCGAGGTCGGCGCTGATCAGGAGAGGATGCGCCGCGGCCTCGTCTCCCTCCGCCACCTCCCCGATTTCGTGCAGGAGGCCGGCCCGTGTGACGACCTCGCCCGGAACTCCGAGAAGAGTCGACATCTGCCGCGCCAGGCGTGCGACGTCCAGGGAGTGATCGAGCAGGTTGTACCCCAGGACGACGCGGTACTTGAGCTTGCCGAGGAGGCGCGTCAGGCGGGCCGGCAGTCCGGCGATGCCGAGATCGAAGGCGGCCCCCTCCCCGATCCCCTCCAGCCCTTCCTCCATGTCCGCCCGCGCCCTGGCGACGACCTCTTCGATGCGGCCGGGATGGATGCGGCCGTCTTCGATGAGCCGTTCGATGGCGGTCTGGGCCACGGCCCTCCGGAACGGATCGAAGCTCGACAGCAGGATGGTCAACGGGGTTTCGTCCACGATCAGGTCGACACCGGTGGCCATCTCGATCGCCCGGATGTTCCGTCCATCCCGCCCGATGATCCGCCCCTTCATGTCGTCGCTGGGGAGTCTCACCTGCGTGACGACGCAGTCGACCAAGTCGCCGGTCGGGAGCCTCTGGAGCGCCTCGGCCACCAGGTGTCGCGCACGTGTGGCGGCTTCGATCTGGGCTTCCTCCTCGATGCGGCGGACGAGCAGGGACGCCTCCTGTCGCGCCTCCGACTCGATCTCGCGCACCAGGTCGCGGCGCGCCTGGGTGACCGTGAGGCCGGCCAGT
>JBIOWS010000182.1:0-2277 GCA_044868745.1 Candidatus Polarisedimenticolia bacterium | reverse complement strand
CGAATCCGCCCCTCGTGCAGGGCGGTCGCCAGGAGAGCCCCCGTGAACCCGGAGTCACGCAGGAAGGCCAGATCATCCAGCGAGTCGATGCCTCCCCCAGCGATCAGGTCCAGCCCGGGGGCCGCGTCGCGCAGCCGCCGCAGCCGTTGTCGCGGCAGCCCGCACCCGGTTCCGACCCGGCGGAGAAGCAGGACGATGGCGCTGCGCAACCCGCAGCGCCCGGCCTCCGCCAGCAGACCGGCCTCTCCCAGGGCGGCCACCGAGGCCGAGCGCGCAATGATCCCCCGTTCCCCGAGGTCGAGGCCGAGAACGACCGGTTCGCCCGAGGCGGTCGCGGCCCGGGAGCCGAGGTCGGCGGGCGACGACAGCATCTCGGTCGCGAGGATGGGGACCACGGGGAAAGGCTCGATCTGCGTCGGATCGGTCAGCCCGCCGTCCCACAGGAAGCGGACCTCCGGAGCGGCTGCGATCAGCTCAAGGAGTGAGGCGTCGTTGTTCCCGCGCCGCAGGATCCTGTCGAGGTCGGCGACGTAGACGATGGGGGCGCCCAAGAGCTCGCGGTAGGCGCGCAGGAGCGAGGGCGGGTCCGAGAGGTCACGCGGCGCTTCTCCTCCGAGCCTGCTCACGACGTGTTCGTACCGGTCGCGGTCGCCCGAGCGACCCCGCACGGCCCGACCGTCGCGCAGATCGATCACCGGTATAATCCGCACGCCGAGACCCCCGCGGCCCGCTGGGGAGATTCTCCCATGAAGATCGTCGTCCTGGAGCACTTCACCGTCGCGCCTCCGGAGAACCGCTCGGCCGACCTGGAGACCGAGGGTGAGGCGTTGCGCGACGCGGTCGTCGCCGATCTCCTCGCCCTCCCCGATACGGAAGTTCAGGTGCTGCACCGGCTCGATCGGCCGATCGGAAACCGCTCGCCTCGGCTGCGCGGGGTCCCGGTGGAAGGCGACCACGAGAGGATTTTCCGCGAACTCGTGCGTTCATCGGGCGCGGCGCTGGTCATCGCTCCCGAACGCGACGGGGTTCTGGAGACCTTGTCGCGGATCGTCGAGCGGGAAGGGAGGATCCTGCTCGGACCAGCACCGCCTGCCGTGGCGATCGCTGCCGACAAGCTGGAGTGCGCGACACGCCTGGCAGCCGCGGGTGTCTCGACCCCGAGGGCGGAGGCGATCCCGTTCGACACCGCCCCGGATCGCCTGGCACGGCGCTCCGCGCCTTTCGTCGTTAAGCCGCGCGACGGGTGCGGCTGCCAGGGTGTGTCCCTGGTGCGCAGGCGCGAGCAGATCGGACCGGCTCTCACCCGGGTGCGGCGAGCGACGGGGCTGGATCATTTCCTCGTCCAGGACCATGTCACAGGAGTCGATGCGAGCGTATCGATCATCGCCGGTGACCGGCTGCTGGCCCTCGGGCTGAACCGGCAGAGCGTGCGACGACGGGGTCGATGGACGTACACCGGAGGAGAGGTGCCGATCCGGCATCGGCTCGAGCGGGTCGCTGTCGAAGCGGCGAAGAGCGCGGTGGCCGTGCTCACCAGAGCCTGCGGAGAAACGCGAGGCTACCTCGGTGTCGATCTGGTCCTCGGGCGTGACCGTCCCTGGGTCATCGAGATCAACCCGCGCCTGACCACGTCCTACATCGGACTGCGGCGGGTGATCCGGCGGAACCTGGCGGGGCTGATCCAGGATGCTGCGGTCGGGCGCCCGCTTCCCGATCGGGTCAAAATCGAAGCTCATTGTCGGTTCAGCGCGGACGGGAAAACGTACGGAAAGAAGCGGTCATGGTCCACCTCGGTTGGGACATCGGCGGCGTCCATCTGAAGCTCTCCCGGCTCACCTGCTCGGCGGACGGCGAGGCGGCGGAGATCCGCACGCTCGTCGTGCCGTTCGAGATCTGGCGGAACCCGGGAGGGCTGGCGACGCGCCTTCGATCGATGCTGGAGGAGGCGACGGCGGACAGGGGCGCCGGCTCCGTCTCGCAGGGGGTGACGATGACCGCCGAGATCTCCGACGCCTATCCGTCGCGGCCGGAGGGGGTGCGCTCCATCCTGTCGGCCTGCGCCGACGCGTTCCGGGACGCGCCGTTCCGCGTCCTCGATATCGACGGCCGGTTCATCCCGTTTGGAGAGGCGATGGAGCGGCCCCTCGACGTCGCCGGCGCCAACTGGATGGCGACCGCCAGCCTCGTGGCAGAGCTGCGCCCCACGACCCTGCTCATCGACGTGGGAAGCACTACGACCGACATCGTGCCGATCCGGCACGGCCGGCCGCGCCCCAC
>JBIOWS010000181.1:0-2500 GCA_044868745.1 Candidatus Polarisedimenticolia bacterium | reverse complement strand
CGTTCCACACCGGGGCCCTCCTCTCGGAGGAGGTTGGCCTTCCCGTCGAGCGCTTCGGCAGCGGCCCCGAAGGCGGCGACATCCAGATCGGCGCGCGGATCGTCCAGGGGGATGTCGACGCGGTCGTGTTCCTCCGCGATCCTCTGACCGCCCATCCCCACGAGCCGGACATCCAGGCGCTGCTGAAGGTCTGTGACGTGCACGGCGTGCCCGCGGCCACCAACCTCGCGTCGGCGGAGATCCTGCTCCGCTCGCTCTCGCAGGCCATATGGTGGGGGCGGGACGCTGCGGCGGCATCGCACGCCTAGGGCGCCGAGAGAACCGATCCCGACGAATGGCTCAGCCGGACGGGCTCGGGGTGGGCGACGGAGTGGGCGTCGCCGAGGGTGACGGCGACGGAGAGCCGCTCCCGCTCCTCGCCGCGAGCTGCTCGGCCCGCCGGATGGCCGTCTGGGCCGCGTTCACCTCGGCCTGATAGGTGGCAAGGTCGCCGGCCTTGAGCGCCGCGTCGGCCGCGGCGAAGTGGTCCAAGGCCTGTTGCAGGAGCTGCGAGATCTGCCGCTGGACGTTTCCACCGGGGGCCGGCCCGCCGCCACCGCCGCCACTCGGCGGCACGACCTGCGCCCCGAACGAGTCGTTTAGCGCCTGCGGCAGCGTGTTCCCCAGACCGACGTCGCCGCCGTTCGCCACCAGGACCCGCTTCAACTCGGGGATGGCGGTCTCCTGCGCGGACCGGACGTAGACGGGCTCGACATACAGCAGGCCATCCGCGATGGGGATGATCAGGAAGTCCCCGAACCTGATCTCCGAGCCGCTCTGGCCGAACAGTGTCTGGTCCGCGGAGAACCTGGGGTCCTGGCGCATCCGGGCGAACACCTGCGAGGGCCCGTCGACATTCTGGCCCGGGGGGAACTCGTAGGCGACGATCTTCCCGTAGTCCGGGCCGGCGTCGGACTTGGCCGCCATCCAGGCCACCACGTTCTGGCGCCCCTGCGGGTTGAACGGCAGGACCAGCACGAACGATTCCTCTGTGTCACCGGGGAGCCGCAGGAGCAGGTAGTACGGACGCATCGGGACATTCGAGTTGCCGCCGGTATTCGCTGGGATCGTCGGGTCGAACGGGACCTGCCAGAAGTCCTGCTTCTGGTAGAACACGCTGGCCTCGGTGACGTGATAGTTGGCGAACTGTTCCGCCTGCACCTGGAACAGGTTCTCCGGGTACCGGAAGTGCGCGGCCAGCTCCGGAGGCGCCTGGGCGATCGGCGTGAACAGGTCGGGGAAGGCGTTCTCCCACACCTCGATGATGGGGTCCGTCGTATCGGCGACGTAGTAGGTCATCGTGCCGTCGTACGCGTCGACGACCACCTTCACCGAGTTGCGGATGTAGTTCGCCGTCCCATGCAGCCCGCTCAGGCCAGGGCCGAGCGGCGTCGCGCCATCGAGGGAGACCTCCTGCGAGTACGGGTACCCGTCGGTCGTCGTGTACGCGTCCCAGATCCAGACCAGCCGGCCATCGACGATGGCCGCGTACGGGTCGGAGTCGAACGTGAGGAACGGTGCGGCTTTCCGGACGCGATCCTGGATGTCCCGAAAGATCAGGATCCGCGAGTTGTCCTGGATGAGCCCGGAGATCAGCAGGTTGATGTCGCGGAACCGCCAGGCGAACAGGGCGCGCTTGAAGAACCCTCCGATGGGAATGCCGCCCTTCCCGTCGTAGGTGCTGGAGACCTGCTGGCTGCTCCCCTCGGTCGACGCATAGTCCAGCTCCTTGGTGCCCGTGTCCACCACGACGAACGGGGCGGCGGCCGCATTCTCCCCGTAGTAGATGCGGGGTTGCGCGTCGAGGGATGGTTGCCCCGCCGGGGGGATGTCCGACAGCGTGAACTGCGGCGCGCCCTCGGCGGTGGCCGTGTTCACGGGCGCCGCGACAGCGCCGAAGCCGTGCGTGTAGACCAAGTGCTTGTTCTGCCACGTTGCGCCGCCACCGGGGATCGAATCCTGGTCGACCTCGCGGGCCGAGAGCATGACTACCCGTCGCTGGCCGTTCAGATCGTACCGATCGACGTCGACGTCCTGGAACACGTAGTACTGCCGGATTCGCTGGAGGGATTCGAAGTTCTCCCGGAGGATGTCCGGCCGCCACAGCCGGATGTTGGACACTGTCGCGTCGTTCCCCTCGACCTCCTGCGGGGTCACGCTGGTCGCGACCGTGCGTTGTTGAGCCTGGATCGCGTCGAGGCCGAACGCCGCTCGGGTGGCCGCGATGTTGCGATCGATGTAGGTACGCTCGCGCTGGAGCTCCTGCGGCCCCACCTGGAACCGCTGGACGAACGCCGGATAGGCCGCGCCGGCGGTGATCGAGACCAGCGCCAACAGGCCGAGGGCGATGACGGGGATGGCCCAGCCCCGCATCCGGATGTTCACCAGGAACAGGATCGCGCAGGCGACGGCGATGAACGTCAGGATGCGAAGCGCGGGAAGCTGGGCCTTCACGTCGGTG
>JBIOWS010000180.1:0-2674 GCA_044868745.1 Candidatus Polarisedimenticolia bacterium | reverse complement strand
CGTGCCTCTTGAAGGATCCGACCCGCCTGGGACTCGACGGAGGCACCGCCTGCGGTCCGCTGTGGCTCGACGACAGCAACGTCGACTGGGGGCAGGGGCTCAAGCAGCTCAAGACCTGGCTCGATCGGCACCCGTCGCGGTCCGCACTGCGGCTCGCCTATTTCGGGAGCATCCGGCCGGAGAGCTACGGCTTCGTCTACGACCGGCTCACCACCGAGGACCTGCTGCATCCGCCCACGCCGGGACTGTACGCCGTCAGCGCCCACATGGTCGCCCGGGGGATCGGCAGGCTCGCCGAGCAGTTCGGCGACGGACCCGGCAACTGGCTGCTGCACGCCCGGCCGACCGCGATCGTCGGCCACGCCTACTACATCTACGACGTGAACCGTCCCCCCGTGCAGTGATCCCCTCCCCGCTCAGTGTTGATGGTGCTGCATCCCCGCGCTCGACTTCGGAGGACGGAGCCGCAGGAAGAGATACAGGGAGGCGGGATGGTCGCCGTAGAGGGGGTCGAGGACGTCGTCCTTCTCGTACAGCGTGACCAAGGCGCCAAGCGACAGCGGCATCGCCTGGATCTCGTGGAGGTCGCGGGCGGCGCCGAGAGAAAGAGCGTTCACCTTCACCTTGGGACCGGATTCCGGATCGGTCACGTCGACGAGTCCCGTGCGATCCAGGCGCTCCAGCCGGCCGAACAGGTGCGTCTTCTCCCGCAGGTCGAGTGTCCCCTCCAGCAGGAAGCTCTCCTTCCGATCCCCGGCCTCGTCGTTGCGGCCCCACACGAGGGCGGCGGCGAGCGTGCCTGCGGCGCCCGCGCGCGCGTAGAGGGCCGAGGCGGTCGAGCGGGTCACGTCCTCGCCCGGGACCAGCTCCTCCGGGCTGTCGAGGCGGCCCCTGGACACCTGCAACACCCACCGCCGGCTCGCCGCCCAGGAGATCCTCCCCGAGTAGGAGTTCAGCCGGATCGGATCGAACCCCCAGCGCTCCTCGTCCGGCTCGTGACCGTTGAACCACGAACCCTCGAGCTTGACGCGATCGAGGATCCATCCGAGGCTGAGAACACCGAACGAGATGTGCGTGGAGTCCTGCAGATGGTGGCCCAGGACCGCGACCGGGATCTCCTTGGACGACATCCTGTGGGGAAAGGCCACCGGACCGAGAGCCGGCTCGCCGACGGGCGCGGCATAGACCTGAAAGGCCGAGCGGGCGCTCGTCCCCAGCGTGTACAGCGCGGCGACCTCCATGAAGAAGTCGTGGGGATGCTGCGCGTCCACCAGGGGTCGTCCTTCGAACGTCTCCCCGGTCTGGAACAGCTCGGGGTAGCCGCGCGGACGGATCGTCACCGGCTCCAGGCTCAGCATGCCGCGCAGCCCCAGCCGCCCCGCCGGGACCGGCCGCTCCGCCATCGCCATGAACCAGTTCGGCGCGAAGCCCCTGGACGAGCCGCGCGATCCGCCCTGCCGGTCGTAGCCGGCGAACAGCACGCCGTGCAGCATCACCGACCAGTCGGGGCCCGCCTCAAGGTGCACCGCATACATCGGGCTCTCCTCCGGCTGCCAAGCGGTGCCGGAGGCCGTCCGCTCGTGCGGCTCGAGACCGGAGTCGACCGGTGCACAGCTCGCCGCCTCGGGGGCGAGCGCACCCAGAAGGCCGAGGAGAACCGCCACGAAGATCCGGATACGTTTCATGAGATTGCCTCGTCCCCGCGCCCGGTGCCCGCCCGGACCGGGCGAGCGGCGCGTGGCGAAAAAAAGCTCCAAGAACGAAATCGCTCCTGTGGAGTGGCTAGCCGAGGAGTGGGATCAACGCAGGATCGAGGCGTTCAAGATGAACAGCGGGACCGAGCCGTCGCGTCCGGGAGGGTGCCAGGTGCCGGCGACCCGGCGGGCGACCGGTCGTGACAGGGCGTTCTCCGGATCATAGGCACCGAGGACGGCCTGGCCCGCAGTCCTCGCGGCCGGCGGAAGCGAACGCGCCTGGACGGCGGGCCACGGGCCGAAGGGGGTCGACGGCGATGCCGTGCAGCAGGAGGACGCACCGATCCCGAAAGCGCAGCGCGCTCGGCGATCACAGCAGGGCATCCCCGCCTTCTCCGGCGGGGGACAAAACGAGGCGAGCCCCGACGCCACGACGGTCAACAGGGCGAGGATCGCCGCGACGCGATCGATCGAGAGCATGAAGCCACTATACAGATCCGGGGACATTTCTGGCAACGGGCCGATATGCGATGCGATGGTACACATTGGGGCGGTTTCTGGTATCCTCCCCCCGTTTCGGTGCACGGCGGACTGCCGATCCTGGAACAGGAGGGAGATTCACGCCATGAATAGACGCTCTTGCATCGTCCCGATCGTTGCGCTCGTGTTCGCCCTCGCGGCCGGCTGCGCGAAGGCACCAGAGGAGGACATCGGCGCCGCCCAGGCCGAGATGGACAAAGCGCGCGCGGCGCAGTCGGACGTCTGGGCCCCGAGCGAGTACCAGGCGGCCCAGGAATCGATGAACGCCGCCCAGGCCGAGATCGCGGCGCAGAACGCCAAGTGGATCAAGAAGTACGACAAGGCGAGCGAGCTCCTCGCCAAGGCGAAGGAAGAGGCGGCCAAGGCGACCGAGGCGGCCACGGTCAACAAGGAGCAGACCAGGAAGGACGCCGAAACCGCCCTCGCGGACGCGGAGACGG
>JBIOWS010000179.1:0-4139 GCA_044868745.1 Candidatus Polarisedimenticolia bacterium | reverse complement strand
AGCGGCCGGAACCACGCCGGCTGTCCCAGGAGGGACAGCCGCGCCATCTCCCCGTGAATCGCCCTGAAGCTTCCGCCGGAACAATCCCCCATGTCCAGCAGTCTGGAGTTCATCTCACCGCTATCTGCCGCGGCGATTGCCCGACGGGTCGTCCGCCAGCTCGAGGTGGAATCGGTGCAGGAAGCGGTGGGCCACCGGGGCGAAGAGGACGGCGACCATGGTCAGGAAGGCCACGCCGCTGAACAGCGCGTAGCCTGCGGCAAACAGCTTGCCGGCGATCGACCGGATCGGGTCGACGGGCCCCATCCCGGTCAGGATCATCGACGCGTTGACCAGGGAGTCAATCCAGGAGAGGCCGCCGAGGGAGTGATAGCCGAGGACGCCGAGACCCAGTGCCCCGAAGACGATCGCGGCCGCCAGGGCGGCGCTGCGCGCCAGTCGTCGCAGGAATCGCGTCTTCGGGAGCAGGGGCGCACGATGATGCTCGTACATGCTAGCGGTACCAACCGATCGGCCTGTCGTCCAGGTTGATGTACACCTGCTTGATCTCCATGTACTCGTCGAGCCCGTAAGGACCGAGCTCGCGGCCGAACCCGGACTGCTTGTAGCCGCCCCAGGGCGCCTCGATGGGAGCCGGCTGCATGTGGTTGACCCAGACGATCCCCGCCCGCAGGCGGCGCACGGCCCGCATCGCCTTGAAGATGTCGCGCGTCCATACGGCGGCTGCGAGGCCGTAGGGCGTGTCGTTGGCGATCCGGTAGGCTTCCTCTTCGTTGTCGAACGGGATGACCGCCATGACCGGGCCGAAGATTTCCTCCCGGGCGATGCGCGCGGCGTTATCCACGTCGTAGAAGATGGTCGGCTCGACGAAGAAGCCCTTCTCCGCGTCCTTCGGCAGACTTCCCGGGCGGCCGCCTCCGACCGCCAGCCGCCCCTCCTTCTTGCCCGCTTCGAGGTACGACAGCACCTTGTCGTACTGCTCCTGGCTGACCAGCGGTCCCATCCTGGTATCGGGAAGGATTCCTGGGCCGACCTTGATCTGTTTTGTCCTCTCGACCATGGCGTCCAGCAGTTTCCTGTAGATCGGCCTCTGCACCAGGACGCGGCTGCCGGCGGAGCAGACCTCCCCTTGGTTGAGGAACACGCCGAAGAGCGCACCCTCGATGGCGGCCTCGAAATCGGCGTCCGCGAAGAAGATGTTGGGCGACTTCCCGCCCAGTTCGAGAGACACGCGTTTCAGCGTGGCGGCCGCCTCGCGCATGATCAGCCTGCCGACTTCGCCGCTGCCGGTGAAGGCGATCTTGTCCACCTCGGGGTGCGCCACCAGCGCGGCCCCGGCGGTTGTGCCGATGCCGTTGACGATGTTCACCACCCCTCTCGGGAGGCCTGCCTCCTCGAAGCCCCGGGCGAGCTCCAGAGCGGAGATCGGCGTCTGCTCGGCCGGCTTCAGGACGCAGGTACATCCGGCGGCCAGGGCCGGAGCGATCTTCTGGGCCGCCATCATCAGGGGATAGTTCCACGGGACGATCTGCCCCGCGACGCCGACCGGCTCCCTGACCGCGAGCGTCATGGCGTTGTCCGGCACCGTCAGAACCTCGCCCCGAATCTTGGTGGCCAGACCGCCGTAATATTCGAAGCAGAAGGCGGCATCCGAGACGTCCACGCGCGCTTCGGCGATCGGTTTGCCGTTGTTGGTGGTCTCGATCTCCGCGAGCTTTCCCTCGTTCCGGCGGACGTACTCCGACAGGCGGAACAGGATCCGGCCGCGCTCCCTGGCCGTCGTCTGCGGCCAGCCGTCCGCATCGAAGGCGCGCCGCGCCGCCTTCACGGCGCGGTCCACGTCGCTCGCCCCCGAGTCGGGGACCCGGGCGATCACCTGACGCGTCGCCGGGTTCAGGACGTCGAGCGTCCTTCCCGACGCCGCGTCCTCCCACTTCCCGTCGATGTAGTTGCGGTACGCCTGCATGGCGATCTTTCCGCGCCCCCCGTGCTCCGGCGGCGGGTCATCAATCTAGCGGGTGAAGCCGGGACTGTCAACGCACGACGGTCTCCGGCGGGCCCGGGTGGACGAGGTGCGGGGCCGCCGGTCGTATCTTCCCAGCGGACTGTTCGCGGGACCCGGTCGGCCGTAGAATTCCCCGAACCGAAATCTTCAGGAGGGCCAGACATGGCGAAAGACGTGAACCCGATCCCGGAAGGGTGTCATACGGTCACCCCGTACCTGGTCGTGAAGGATGCGGAGAAAGCGATCGCGTTCTACAAGCGGGCCTTCGGAGCGGAAGAGAAGCTGCGAATGCCGGGGCCCGAAGGCAAGGGTGTCATGCACGCTGAGCTGACGATCGGCGACTCGGTCATCTTCCTGAGCGACGAGTTCCCCGGTGCGGACTGCAGGTCGCCGCAGTCGGTCGGCGGGACGACCGTCAATCTCCACCTCTACGTCCGCGACGTCGACGCCTCGTTCAAACGCGCGTTGGACGCAGGGGCGCACGTGCGGATGCCGGTCTCCGACATGTTCTGGGGTGATCGCTACGGCAAGATCGTCGATCCGTTCGGCCACTCGTGGGGGATCGCCACGTTGAAGGAAAAGCTCACCCCGGATGAGATCGGCAGGCGGGCCAGGGCCTGGTTCGCCGAAATGGGGAAGCAGCAGCAGTAATCACTTTCCCGGAGCGCCGCCGGCGGGCCAGAGCCGCGACCCGCCGCCGGCGCTTTCTCTTGACCGCCTCGCCGGTGGACGAGATAATCGCCCACGGAGGGGATCCGATGGTCGATTTCGCCCTGTCCGAGGAGCAGCAGCAGCTGCGAGCCCTGGCGCACGAGTTCGCCGACAGGGAGATCGTCCCGAAGGCGCCGCACCACGACCAGACGGGCGAGTTCCCGCGCGAGATCTGCCGCAAGGCGTGGGAGCTGGGCTTGATGAACACGCACATCCCCGAGGCGTACGGCGGGCCGGGGCTCGGTGTCCTGGACGGCTGCCTGATCGCGGAGGAGGTCGCCTGGGGTTGCACCGGCATCGGCACGGCGATGGAGGCGAACACGCTGGCCGAGGGTCCGGTGATCGTCGGCGGCAGCGACGACCAGAAGAGGCGCTTTCTGACCCCGATGACGAAGGAGTTCAAATTCGCCGCCTACTGCGTCACCGAGCCGCAGGCCGGCTCGGACGTGCAGGGGATCAAGACGACGGCCCGCAAGGTCGGCGACGAATACGTCCTGAAGGGATCGAAGATGTGGATCACCAACGGCAGCGTCGCCGACTGGTACTTCGTCGTCGCCTACACCGATCCGGCACAGCGCTACAAGGGGATGAGCGCCTTCCTCGTGCCGCGGGACTCGCCGGGGGTGGAGGTCGGCAAGAAGGAGCAGAACCTGGGGCAGCGCGCCTCCGACACGCGGGCGGTCACATTCAACGACGTCAAGGTGCCGAAGGCGAATCTCCTGGGACAGGAAGGGAAGGGCTGGTTTCTGGCGATGAGCGCCTTCGACCATAGCCGGCCGGTGGTGTCGGCCGCCGCGGTAGGCCTGGCGCGCTCGGCGATGGAGCACGCCATCCGCTACGCCAAGGAGCGCTCCGCCTTCGGCGTGCCGATCTACAAACACCAGTCGGTCGCCTTCGCAATCGCCGAGATGGCCATGAAGACCGAGGCGGCGCGTCTTCTGGTGTGGCAGTCGGCCTGGAAGATCGACCGCGGCGAGCGGAACACGCGGGAGGCCGCCTTCGCCAAGGCTTTCGCCGCCGATTCCGCCATGGAGGTGGCGCTCAATTCCGTGCAGGTCTTCGGCGGCTACGGCTACTCCCGCGAGTACCCGGTCGAGAAGCTGATGCGCGACGCCAAGATCTTCCAGATCTACGAGGGCACATCCCAGATCCAGCGTCTGATCATCGCCAAGGAGATCTTCGAGCGCGCCTGAAGGCGCAGCGCGCGAACGGGAGGCCAACGATGGACCTGACCCGCAAGGAATTCCTGTCTCTCACGGGGAAAGCGGCGGCGGGCGCCGCCGCCCTGAGCGTCTTCGACTTCCTCGGACCCCACGCCGCGCTGGCGAAGGACGTCCTCGACTCGGCCGAAGTCCAGAAAGTCCGCGAGCGGATCGCCGCGCTCAAGGCGGAGCACGTCCGGAAGATCCAGGAAGATCTCCGC
>JBIOWS010000178.1:0-3203 GCA_044868745.1 Candidatus Polarisedimenticolia bacterium | reverse complement strand
CGTTCAGCAGAGGCTCCTGCACGGTGCGCCGGAACATCTGGTAGAAGAAGGCGGTGAGCAGCTCCTGGCAGTAGGTGAAGGCGTTGGCCTGCAGCGGCGTCTTGATGTACGGCACGCTGAACTTGCGCGATCGCGGCCGCTGCAACGACTCGTGCAGCTCGCGTGGATCGAGGCCGACCAGCTTCAGGTAGCCCACCAGCTTGTCGGCGTGGTTCTGCTCCTCCCTCTCCCAGAGCTGGAAGAAGGTCGCCATCGTGTCGTTGGTGCAGAAATTCTCCAGCAGCAGGGAAGTATAGACGTCGGCGTACGACTCGACGAAGGTGACGAGCTTGACCACGAGGAGGTTGTCGAGCGTCAGCTTGCCGCGGTCGAAGATCGACCAGTCGACCTTCACGGGGCCCTGGTCGTCCCAGCGGATCTTCTGCGCCCCCTGCTCGAACTTCAAGTAGCGCTCGTTCAACTTGACGTTGTCGATCGGCACGCTCGGATGCGCCGCGACGTACGAACGTGCGCCCGCCTGGCGGCCGGTCGGTGGGTAGGTCGGCGTCTGGCTGATGCTCATGAGTCCGTTATCCTCCAAAGGTGTCGCACTAGGACCGCTGCCTCCCGGCCGCCACTTTCTGGAGCTGCTCCGCGTCCGGGAGCGGCACGGGATACCGATTGGTGTAGCAGGAGGTGCAGAACGAGGTCTGGTCGCCGACGGCACGGTACATCCCCTCGAGGGACAGATAGCCGAGAGAATCGGCCCGGATGTACCGGCGGATCTCGTCCACCGCATGAGACGAGGCGATCAACTCGGACCGACGGGGCGTGTCCACGCCGTAGTAGCAGGGGGCCACGGTCGGCGCCGACGAGATGCGCACGTGCACCTCGCGGGCCCCGGCCGAGCGGACCATCGAGACGATCTTGCGGCTGGTGGTGCCGCGCACAATCGAGTCATCGATCAGCACCACTCTCTTGTCTTGCAGGAGCGCACGCACCGGGTTGAGCTTCAGCTTGACCCCGAAATGGCGGATCGACTGGCGCGGCTCGATGAACGTCCTGCCGACGTAGTGGTTGCGGACCAGGCCGAACTCCAAAGGCAGCCGCGACTCCTCCGAGAAGCCGAGCGCCGCATACATCCCGGAGTCGGGCACCGGGACGACCACGTCGGCCTCCACAGGCTGCTCCCGCGCCAGCTCGCGGCCGAGCCGTTTGCGCACCTGGTGCACGCTGCGGCCGAACACCAGGGAATCGGGGCGCGAGAAATAAACGTACTCGAAGATGCACTGGGTCGCCGGCTGGGCCGGGAAGGGACGGTACGACTTCACTCCGGCGTAGCCGATCACGACCATTTCGCCCGGTTCGATGTCGCGCACCAGGGCGGCATCGATCAGGTCGAGGGCGCACGATTCGGAGGTGAGGATGTGCGCGTCCCCCAGTCGCCCCAGGGACAGCGGCCGGAAGCCGCGCGGATCGCGCACACCGATGATCCTGTCCTTGGAGATGAAGACCAGCGAGTAGGCCCCCTGCACCTGCCGCAAGGCGTCCACGATGGCGGGCTCGAGATCCGGCTGCGCCGAGCGGGCGATCAGGTGGAGGATCACCTCGGTGTCGGAGGAGGTCCGGAATATCGATCCTTTCCTCTCCAGATCGCTCCGGAGGGCCTGCGCGTTGACCAGGTTGCCGTTGTGGGCGATGCCGATCGGCCCCTTGCAGGAGTCGATGCAGAACGGCTGGGCGTTCTCCAGGCTGCTCTTGCCGGCCGTCGAGTAGCGGACGTGCCCGATCGCCAGGTCGCCCTTCAGTCTGCGGAGCTGCTGCTTCTTGAAGATGCGTCCGACCTGCCCCATCCCTTTCTCCTCGAACAGCCTGTCACCGTCCGAGGAGACGAGGCCGGCGGATTCCTGACCGCGATGCTGCAGACCGTGCAGACCCAGGTAGGTCAGGTGTGCCGACTCGGGGTGCCCGAAGACGCCGAACACACCGCATTCGTCATGAAAGGCGTCTGCGGGGATCGACTCGCGGGATCTCGGGGTGCGACGTGGCGCCAAGCATCCCTCCTCGAGCGCGATTATACTGCGGATCGGGCTGCGCGCGGCTCAGTCCCACGCATCCAGGAGCCAGCGCGGTCCCTTCTTGATCAGCCGCAGGGAGCGCAGCGAGCCTTCGAGCGGCCGGGGCTCGCCGCTGACGGTTTCGTAAAGCTTCACGCGAGCCAGGACGGTCTCCTCCCCCCGGGGCTTCAGTTCGACGATTTGGTAAGCGGCATGTTGGGTCCCTGGAGCGCTGCCGAACAACCTGGCCAGCGCCTCCTCGCGCATCTCGTATCTCTTCAGGAAGGCTGCGCTCAAGTGCGGCTTGGCCCCGGCGAGATCGCTCCGGTGCCAGGCCCGCAGGACCATCCGCAGCGTCGTGACCCCGGGAATCGGGTCCGGGAAGCGGAGACGCTCGGCGGTCTGGCGCCTGAGGCCCGAGACCCGCCAGAGGCCGTTCTCCTGCTGCGTGATCTCCACCGTCTCGACTCGCTGCTCCACCGCCTCGCCCTGCTCCTCCCACAGGCTGCGCACCGTGGCGGTGAACGCCGGCGGGGTCTCCGCGGCGATCGCCGCCGTCTGCGCCTTGACGGGACGACCGGCCGATCGGACGGGCTTCATGTCCCGCTCGGTGAAGTCGAATGCGGCGAGACGGATCCCCCGCTTGCCGTTGAATTGCGCCGAGTCGTGGTCGTAGACCGCCTGCAGCCTCGGCGTCATCACCCCCTTCAGCGCGCGGATGCTCCGGTAGTTTCGCGACGCCATGAACGCCTGGAGCGCCCCGCCCGCCGTGCGCGTCAGGTCCTCCGCCGGCGGAGGTTCCTCGATCTCCGCGTCCTCCGGCGCCGCGGGGGGGACATCCTGCGGGACCTCCTCTGCTTGAGGGACTGCAGGGGTCGGTGCTGGGACCTGTGCCCGGGTCGGCGTCGCGCAGGCGAGGACCAACACCAATCCGGCCGCCAGGGTCATCGCTCCGGCCGCACCCCACCTCCACCCACGGTGTGCTGTCATCTGCGCCTCTCTTCTTCCGCTCGACCGCGTCCGATCGACCTCCATGACGGTACCTTGCGGTCGAGCCTCCGTCAAGCACCCCCCCTCCTCCTACTGCCGATCCTCCGGTCGCTACTGCCGCTCGTGGGAGATGAACGGCTTGAGGCGGCGTTCGACCTCGGCGCGCATCATCTCCGG
>JBIOWS010000177.1:0-3284 GCA_044868745.1 Candidatus Polarisedimenticolia bacterium | reverse complement strand
GCAGCTGGATTTCCGCGGCCATACGACCTAAGTTGAAGGCCGGGGACGACTTGTCCCGAAGCTGAACGGCGTCGGCTCCTCCCTCGAGGGCGGCCCGGGCGATCTCAAGGTGAGATCGGCCGCGGGACAGACCGGGGTCGGTGATGACGTAGAGGTCGTATCGGGGCCACCCCTCGACCATCGAGCCTCCCACGGGGCTCTGATTCTAGCACCATGACCGATACCGATCCGGTGAAAACCCCAGACCCCCACCGAGCGAGGCCGGCCCGAACTCCGGCCCGGCCGGAGGCGGGGAGCGATCCTGTGGATCCAAAGCGGGGGAGGGGCAGCTCCCTCCTCGCGCACCTCCAGTCGCTGCAGGAGCTGCAGATCATCCTGTCGCAGGATGGGAGCGACGAGGGGATCCTGCGTGACGGCGCGGTGGGGACGGTCGAGATCGTCGGTGCCGACTGCGCCATCGCCCTGCTCGATCCCTCCGGCAACTCACCGGCGATTCGCTTCGGCTGGAGCGAGGGGCGTCATATGGCGGCCCACGAGGTCGAGGTGGTGGCTCGCCAGCTCGAGAGCGCCCTGTCCCGTGCCCGCGACGGGAAGGCCTCGCGGGTCTTCCCGGGAGCGGAGCCGGGGAGAGCTGCGACGGCCCCCCAGGCGGCCCCCCAGCAATGGATCGATCCCGGAGGGGATGCGCCGTCCGCGACGGGCCCGCGCCGATTCGGATCGATCCTCATCCAGGACATCGGGGCCGATGTCGGTCGACGCGGAATCCTGATCCTGGCGCGGCACGAGCCGCTCCCCTTCAGCCGTGAGCAGGCGCTGCTCGCCGAGATCCTGTCGGCGCAAATGGCGATCCAGATCGACCGGGCCCGGCGGTCGACCGAGGCGCGCCGGACGAGCGAACGGTTGAAGGAGGAGATCGAGTCCTCGACCCGGGGCCTGCAGGAGCGCAATCAAGAGCTCGCCGCGCTGCACGCCATCGCAGCCGCATCCGGCCCTTCACTCGACCTCGACAAGCAGATGGACGTCTCTCTGCGGGAGGCCATGCAGGCCACGCGCCACTCGGCAGCCGCCATCTTCCTGACGAGGGAGGAGGCGGGGGGAGAGGTCCTGAGGTTCGCACGGGCGATCGGCGAGGTTGTCTACCTGGACCTCTCTGGGTCCCGCGTTCATCGCCCGGGAGAAGGTATGGCCGGGCGCGCCTGGGACAGCGGGCAGCCGGTGGTGATCCACGACCTCTCGGCCGACAGGAAGACGGAGGAGCTCGAGGCGCTGCATCGCGCCGGCTATCGCGCCCTGCTGTGCGTGCCGCTGCGCGCCCGGGGGCGCTGTATCGGAGTGATGGAGCTGCTGGCGGGCGAGGACCGGCGCTATCCCGATTGGGAGGTCGACCTGGCGCAGGCGGTGGGCGACCAGATCGCTCTGGTGCTGCAGAACACTCGACTCCTCTCCGACGTGATGAACTACAGCCTGGACCTGGAGGCGAGGCTCGGCAGGCAGGCGCAGGAGCTGGCACGTCGCGAGCGCGAATCGAGCGCCTTCCAGTCGCTCGCCTCGGCCGCGAGCCGATCGACCGGCATACGAGAGCTCCTTGAAATGGCGCTGGAGCGCGCCCTCGAGCTTCTCGGGATGGAGGGCGGAGCGGTGCACCTGATCGATCCCGGCACCCGGTCCTTGCAGCTGCGCGCCCAGAAGGACCTGTCGCCGGAGGCGCTGGACAGGGTGAGCTCGCCGCCCGCGAGGTCGATCATCGGCCGGGCTTTCGAGACGGGAGAGCCGCAGGCCGGAGACGGGTCCGTCGAGACCTCCGCTCCCGACGAAAGTCTGGACGCCTCGGGTCTGCGTCTGGCGGCGGCGATCCCCCTGCGCTCGCTCAGCGGCGTCCTGGGTGTCCTGTCGGTCGCCGGCCGCGGCGAACGCTCGCCCGGTCCCGAGGAGATCCACTGCCTGAGAGGGATCGGCGAGCTGCTCGGGACGGCGGTCGAGAACGCCCGCGCCTTCCAGGACCAGGTGGTCTCCCTCAAGCGGGATCGAGACCTGCCCGTGCAGTGGGTGCAGGCGCAAAAGATGGAATCGGTCGGCACGCTCGCCGGGGGGATCGCCCATGAGTTCAACAACATCATCGGTGCCATCCTCGGATACGCGAGCCACATCAAGAGCCTGACCACGACCGACAACCCGATCCACCGCCAGGCGCTGATCATCGAACAGCAGTCGCAACGGGCGGCAGAGCTCACCCAACAGCTCCTGGCCTTCGCGCGCGGTGGCCAGTACACGCTGAGTGCGGTCGACATGAACGAGGTGATCTCCGAGACCGCGTCGTTCCTCTCCAAGAGCATCAACCCCGCGATCGCGCTCGAGGTGCACACCGATCCGGACCTCCCCGCCGTCGAGGCGGACGCCGGGCAGATGAAGCAGGTGTTGCTGAACATCGCGGTCAATGCGGCGGACGCGCTGCCGGAAGGGGGGCGGATCACGTTCGAAACGCGCGTCGCCCACCTCGACGAGCGGTACGTCCGCTCCTGCCCGGAACTGGTCGCGGGCGACTATGCTGAGGTAGTGATCGGGGACACCGGCGTCGGCATGGCGCCTGATATCGTGGATCGCGTGTTCGAGCCGTTCTTCACCACCAAGCCGGGTCAAGGGACGGGGCTCGGCCTCTCGGTGGTCTACGGAATCGTCAAGAACCACCGCGGGCATGTCACCCTGACCAGCACGCCGGGGCTCGGGACGACGGTCCGGATCTATCTTCCCTGCGCCCGACGCGCCACGACTCGGCCGGCGCCGGCGGCGGAGCCGCCACGCGAGGCGGAACCGAAACCGGCGGCAGAGCCCGTTCCAGTTCCCGAGGTGACCGCCGGCAAGCGGCGGATCCTCGTGGTGGACGACGAGGAGGCGATTCGCGACATGATGCGTGACATCCTCGAGACTGCAGGGTACGAAGTCGTCGAGGCGACCGACGGGGTCGACGCCCTGGAGGTCTACCGCCGGGAGTGGGGCCGCATCACTCTCGTCCTTCTCGATATGGTGATGCCGCGTATGGGTGGTCTCGAGACCTTCCGGCGCCTGCTTGGAATCGACCGCAGCATCCGCGTCCTGGTGTGCAGCGGATACTCCGAGAGCGACCAGGCGCAGCGGGCGATCAGGGAGGGGGCGCTCGGCTTCCTCCCGAAGCCGTTCACGATGTCGGAGCTCCTGGCACGGGTCGAGAAGGTCCTGCGCGCCGACGCTTCCCCCTCGCGCTGAAGCGGCCCACGTTCCCGGGCGCGTTGTCCCTCCCTCCTCAGGAT
>JBIOWS010000176.1:0-3741 GCA_044868745.1 Candidatus Polarisedimenticolia bacterium | reverse complement strand
CGACTCCCGAACGGCGGATCGAGACGATCCGCGCCCTCAACGAGGCCGGCATCCCCACGGGAGTTCTGGCTTCGCCGATGATCCTGGGCCTCAACGACCCGGAGCTGGAGAGGATCCTGGAGGCCTGCGCCGCGGCCGGGGCCCGCTCGGCGGGCTACGTGCTGCTCCGTCTGCCGTACGAAATCAAGAATCTGTTCAGCGAGTGGCTGGAGGCCCACTACCCGCTCAAGGCTTCCCGCGTCCTGCACCTGGTGCGCGAGACGAGGGGCGGGAAGCTGTACGACGCCCAGTTCGGGAGCAGGATGCGGGGGACGGGGCCGCAGGCCGAGCTTTTGCGCAGCCGGTTCGAGATCACCTGCCGCAGGCTGGGGCTGGACAGGAAGCGCCCGCCGCTCGACGTGACGCAGTTCCGCGTGCCGCCGCGCAGGGGGGATCAGCTCCGCCTGTTCCCTGCCGGTTGAGAGCGTAAACCCCGGCACCGGTCCCCGGCGGCCGCGAGTTCCGGGGGCGGCTCAGGCGAGCAGGGGGGCGACGTCGCGGAAGGCGCGCACGGCTGCCTCGATCTCCTCCTCCGTGTGCTGCACCGAGACCGTCCAGACGTCGTCCACGCCGTGCGACTGCGGCAGGACGCCACGGTTGGCCATCCCGACCCAGAACCTCTCCCAGCGGTCGAGCCGGGTGCGCCCGAAATCGGCCACGCCTCGTACCGGGCCGCGGCTGAAGAACAGGCACCCCGATGCCCCGGCCGTGGTGACGTGCGCCTCGATCCCGAGGTCGTCGATGATGCGCGTGTACCCGTCCGCGAGCGCCTGATTGAGGGCGAACAGGCGCCTGTAGTTCTCAGGCGTGAGAACCTCCGTGAGGGTGGCGTACGCCGCCGCGAGGCCGACCGGATTCGCGGCGTAGGTGCCGACGTGCTTCACGTTGCGCGTCTCGATCCCCTGCATCAGGTCGCGCCGCCCGCCGAACAGCCCGATCGGGAACCCGCCGCCGATCGACTTCGCCATGCAGACCAGATCGGCCGGCACCCCGAAGTGCTCTCCCGCCCCCAGGGGGCCGAGCTTGCAGCCCATCTTGATCTCGTCGTAGATGAGCACGGCGCCTTCGTCGTTGCAGATCGCGCGCAACCCGGCGAGGAAGCCGTCGCGTGGTTTGCAGATCCCGACGTTGAAGCTGATCGGCTCCACGATCACGGCGGCGATCGCGCCTCGGTTGTCGCGGCAGGCGGCCCGCACGCTCTCGAGGTTGTCGTACTCGGCGACCACGGTCTGCGACACCAGGGCGCGCGGGATCCCCGCGCTCATGAACTCCTGGCCCATCCACTCGGGGGCCCCCGCAGGGGGGTTGGCCTCGGGCCGGTTGAGCGCGAACTCCGGTCCGCTGCCGTGGTAGCAGGCGTCGAACTTGAGGATCATGTCGCGCCCGGTGGCGGCGCGGGCGACGCGCACGGCGAACTGGGTCGCCTCGGCGCCGGTGTTCACGAAGCGCACCAGGTCGAGGCGGAAGCGTTCGCAGACGACGCGCGCCAGGTCGGCGGTGCGCGGGTTGGGGTAGCAGGTCATCGTGCCGTCCTCGATCTGTCGGTGCACCGCCGCCAGGACCGCCGGATGGGAGTGACCGGTGAGAAGCGTCGACTGGGCCATGCCGCAGTCGATGTACTCCCGGCCGTCCACGTCCTCGACGCGCGATCCACGCGCCCGGCGGATGAAGATCGGGTGCGGGTCCATCAGCCGGAAGTTGCTGCACACCCCGGCCGGCAGGTAGCGGCGGGCGCGCGCCCACTCCTCGATGGAGCGTGGGGTCCGTGTCCGGAACTCGCGGATTTCGGCGGCGTAGCGGTCCACCGCAGTCTCGCCGCGCATCGAGTCCATCTCCGGCGGGTGGAGGTCCGACTGCCGATCGAAGCTCATGGTGGGCTTCATTCTGGCCGATGGGGATCTCGGGCGTCAACCGGGCGCCTCACGGGGTGAAACGGTGCGGAGGCGACGCGAGTCCCGGGCGCACTATAATCGGCGCCCCCATGGCCGATCAGCCGTACCGGACCGCCTGTCGATCGAGAGGCGCACGGGCGCCGGCGCTTCTGGCCGCCGGGCTCGCCGTCACGTCGCTTCTGGCTGCGGACCTGGACGAGCGGGCGGAGCGCCTGCACCGCGGCTCGATCGTCGTCGACACGCACGTGGACGCTCCGTATGCGCTGGAGAAGAACTACGCCGATGTCGGGGAGCGCGGCGCCACCAAGCACTTCGACATCCCGCGAGCGCGCGAGGGAGGACTGACGGCGCCGTTTTTCGCCGTGTACGTCCCGGCGCGCTACGCGGAGAGCGGCGGAGCGGCGCGGGAGGCGCTCGAGCTGATCGATCTCGTCCGGCGCGTCGTGAGCGGCCACCCGGAGGACCTCACCCTGGCGGACGGGGTCTCCGGCATCCGGCGGGCGAAGAAGGAGGGCCGCATCGCCGTCCTGATGGGGATCGAGGGGGGGCACGCCATCGAGGACTCGCTCGGGGCCCTGCGTCAGTTCTACGGCCTGGGCGTGCGGTACATGACCCTGACCCACACGAACACGAACCACTGGGCCGATTCGTCGGGTCGCTTCTACGCGCCCGATTTCAATCCGGCCGACTTCCGGGTGCACGGAGGCCTCAGCGACTTCGGGCGGTCGGTGGTGCGCGAGATGAACCGGATCGGGATGATGGTGGACGTGTCGCACGTCTCGGACGAGACGATCGACGACGTCCTGGGGACCTCGCGCGCGCCGGTCTTCGCTTCGCACTCCTCCTGCCGGGCGCTGGCCGACATCCCGCGCAACCTGACGGACGATCAGATCCGGCGCATCGCGGCGCAGGGGGGCGTGGTGATGATCAACGTGTCATCGTATTTCCTCGACCAGCAGGTGGTCGACGCCATGCAGGCCGCCCGCCTCCCCCTCAAGCCCGAGTACGAGCGGATCAAGGCCGAGCACGCCGGCGACCCGCAGGGACGGGACGCGGCCTTCGAGAAGCTCTTCGACACCGTCCCCCGGAAGCGGACCTCCTGGACGCGCGTGGTGGACCACATCGAGCATGTCCTGACGATCGCCGGGCCGGATGCGGTCGGGCTGGGGACCGATTTCGACGGGATCGAGGATCCCCCCGAGGGGCTGGAGGACGTCTCGGCCCTGCCGAAGCTCACCCGTGAGCTGCTCCGCCGGGGGCATTCCGAGGCGGTGGTCCGCAAGGTCCTGGGCGAGAACTTCCTGCGCTTCTTCGACAGGGTCGAAACCGTTTCCCGCTCCCTCACAGGCGAGCCCGTCGGCACGGCGATGCTGCGCTGAGGCGCGCCGTCCGTGCCCCGGCCAGCCGGAGCGATCGGGTTCGACGCGTCCGTCCGCGTGGACCAGGAAACGGAACTCGAAGACCGGGGCGCCCCCGAGGACGAGCGACAGGAAGCGCAGGTCGTAGACGCGTACTTCGACCGCGTCGCCCGCCGCCCGCCCCCCTCCCGATGAGGTCGCCTGCGCCCTCCAGACGGGCGCCTTGAAGAACCGCTCCAGGCGTCGTCCCAGGGCGGTTTCCCGGACACGCTGCACATCCGCATCGCCGATCAGCGTACGGATCTCCACCTTCTCCTCCACCCGCCCCGCCAGGGAGTGAATCAGATAGACCCCGTACCTGTCCCCCCGGCGCAGGACGCCGCGCCAGCGCTGCGGGCCGAGCGGCTCGGGGAACAGGTAGGCGAACTCAGGCGCGGCCCCGGGAGCGGCCG
>JBIOWS010000175.1:0-2022 GCA_044868745.1 Candidatus Polarisedimenticolia bacterium | reverse complement strand
CCGAACAGGCAGGGCACGAAGATGTCGGAGTCGAGGCCGACGACGTCGTGGTCGGCCCGCTGGAGCATCGGGACCAGAACCGAGCCGATGTAGCCGTTGTGACCGGTTACGAGTATGCGCAAGGGAGCCTCCTGCGGAGGTGGTTCGGGGACGTGGTGATTCAGGGAAAGAACGTCGAAGGCTCGGCCGCTCTTGCGCCGTGTCCTACGCCGCAAGCGGCGGGTCGTCGACGGTTGCCTCGGCTGTCTTGGATTCCTCTAGATCCGGCAGGTAGACGGGAGCTGCCCCGTTGACCGGTGCGACGGATACCTCCGCGGGGAGGGCACGCCCATTGAGGGGCCTGCGGGCGACGGCTCGCTCCATCAGGGCCCAGGCAAGCAGCCTGAATCCGAACGGGAGACCTTGCATGACGTAGCGCGTGAACAATCGACGCGGCTCGTGTAGGAGGCGGTGCATCCATTCCAGACCGAGGCGCTGAAACACCGCCGGGGCGCGCGGCTGGTCCCCCGCAAGGAAGCTGAGCGAGATTCCCACGCCTACGAACCAGTTCTCGGGCATCTCGGACCGCAGAAAGCGAATCAGCCGCTCCTGCTTCGGAAAGCCGAGGCCGATCAGGACCAGCGCGCGCCGCACATCGCGCAGCGCCTCCTTGATCCTCTCCAGCTCGACCGGATCGTCCTCGAATCCAAAGGGGGGACAGTAAGAGCCCACACGCTCGAGGTCGGGACACTGGGCCTCGAGTCGCGCGGCGGCGGCGGCCGCCACCCCGGGATTTCCTCCCAGGAGGAATACGGACAACCCGGCTTGCGCGGCCGCCTCCGGCAGGCTTAGGACGAGGTCGCTGCCGGGAACCCTCGCCGGCACCGGTCTGCCCACCAGCCGCGAGGCCCACACGATCGGCTGGCCATCCGCAACCCGATGACTCGCCTCGAGAATCAGCCTTCGGCTCTCGGGGCTCCTGGTGAACTGGCGCAGAATGTCGAGATTCGGTGTCACGATCCAGCCACCGTTCCGCTCACGGACGCCCTCCAGGAAGACCCGGATGAGGGCCGAGTGGTCCAGCCTGTGGAAGGGCAGACCCATGATGGAGGTCGTCTCGTGCGCCTCATTCAGCGGGGGTGGGGCCGCCGACTCGCGAATGCCGGTCGGAGAGGGAAAAGTCGCGACACGCTCTGACCGTGTCTCGCTCACTGCCGTGACCTCGCATTTGTTGTCGACTCGGCTTCGATGGCCGAAAGGAAGGCGCCGACCTGCCGAGCAGGACGCTGAGCGCCAGTGCCGATGACGACTTCCCGATCCACGGTCCTGACATCAACGCGCGCCCGCGCCTCGGTTTTCCACCGAAGGCTGGGATCTACTTGGGCCGGTGCCGGCGTGCGTCGATCCGTTTAGGCGCGGCTGTTGGTGCCCGGAGAGTCGCTCCGGACCGGCCGGCCTATCTTCTGAGCATTCGATGCCGAGCGTCTGAGGCCCGTGAGCGCCAAGTGCGGGCGACCTCTTTTACCCAGAACCGCCGCAGCGCCCGCCTGCAGCGGCGCAACTGCGACTCGGTCAGATCTGCCGATACCGCGAGCGCGTATAGCTCGCGGTACAGGCGTCGTGCGGACGTCCGCAACCGCTCCCCCTGCACCGGATCGAGGCGACGCCTGAAGGCGGCTCGATCGACGCCAACCGAATAATCGCGCGTTCGGTTGGCGAGTCGCATCTCGACGTTGATGATTGGGCCCATCAGGGCCAGTTCGGCGCTGAGCAGCCAGTCGGTCCGCTCGGACGGGCGGAGGGGATGAGCGCGCACAAGATGCTCGCGCCGGTAGATCGAGTAGATCGGGTCGTACTTCGCATCTCCAGCGTGGAAGAAATACAGCATGCGCTCGAAGCGCCGGGCCGGATCTGCGGAAGTTGGGAACTCGCCCCGATACTCCTCAAATCTTGTGGAGCCGTCCGGGGTGTGGATTGTGAACCACGTAGTAACTCCAACCGCATCGGGGTGGTTCTCGAGCGCGCGGACGCAGCTGGAGAGGC
>JBIOWS010000174.1:0-5547 GCA_044868745.1 Candidatus Polarisedimenticolia bacterium | reverse complement strand
GCCCTCCGGACCTGGGCGGCAGAACCGCGCAGATCGGCCAGGTCGTCGCCGTAGACTTCAACCTCGATCGGCGTCCTGAACGTGAAGTAGGTCGGACGCTCGAACTTGAAGCGCGCGCCGCGGGATGTCTCCAGCCGAGCACGCAGAAGCGCCGCGACCGCCTCCTCGTCTGCGCGCCGGCTGCCCTGCCTCATGCGCACCTGGATGCGCGCCGCGTTCTCTCCCTCGGTTCCGGTCTTGGCCAGGGACAGCCCCGCCCCGCCGATGATGCTGGAGAGCGTCTCGACCCTGGGATCGGTCGCGATGACCGACTGGACGCCCTGGACGAACCGATCGGTCGCCTCGAGGGGCGTTCCCTCCGGCAGCTCCACCAGGAAGGAGAACTCCCCCTGCGAGAACGAGGGGATCAGGTCGATTCCCAGACCCCGGCCCAGGTAGACGGAGCCGACGAACGAGAGAAGCGCCAGCGCCAGCACCGTGCCGGGCGAGGCGAGCGACCAGGTCAGGATCTTCGGATAGGCGGCCATCAGCCCGTTCAGCCCCCGGTCGAAGACACGCGTGACCGGGAGGCAGAGCCACGCCAGCAGGGCGCCCAGCCTCCCGAACGCCAGCCGCACCCCCCGCAAGGCCGCCGCCGGGCCGCCGAACACGGCGGCGCGCGCCCACCGCCGGGACCGGCGCGTCTCCTCCGCGGGGGACGGCGCCGCGGAGGAGGGACGGTACGCCCCCATGAGCGCCGCCACCATCGGGATGAGCGTCAGCGATACGACCAGGGACGCGAGAAGAGAGAAAGAGACGGTCAGCGCCTGATCGCGGAAGAGTTGCGCGGCGATCCCCTCGACGAACACCACCGGCACGAACACGGCGATGGTCGTCAGGGTCGAGGCGACGACGGCTCGCCCGACCTCCGAGGCGCCGCGCTGCGCCGCCACGGCGCCGGACTCCCCCCTCTCGCGTCTCTTGAAAATCGCCTCGAGGACCACGATCGAATCGTCCACGAGCATTCCGACCCCGAGCGCCAGGCCGCCCAAGGACATGACGTTGAGCGTCGTCCCGGTCTGGTACATCAGGAAGAACGTGGCGATGATCGAGATCGGGATCGACACGCTGATGATGAGCGTGCTCGCCATGTCCTTCAGGAACAGCAGGATGATCAGGACCGAGAGAGCGCCTCCCTCCAGGGCGTTAGTGATCACCTCCCGGATCGAGTCCTGAATGAAGCGCGATTGATCGACGCCCGTCGCCACCCGGATCCCGGCCGGAAGCTCTTTCTGAACCCTGTCGAGGCGCCCCTTGATCGCCTTGGCCACGGAGACCGTGTTGGCGTCCCCTTCCTTGTATAGGGCCAGCTCGACCGCTTCGGAGCCACCGAAGCGGGTGATCGCCTCGCGTTGCTTGTGTCCGCGAGTCACCTCGGCCACGTCGGACATCAGGACGTTTCGACCGTCCTTCGAGACCAGGACGGTGCTCATGATGTCCTGCAGGTCCTGGAACTCGTTGCGGGCGCGGACGAGGTAGCGCGCCTCCTGCTCGTAGAGGCTCCCTCCCGCCTGGTTGACGTTCTCCCGCAGCAGCTTCTGATCGACGTCCTGGATGCTGAGGCCGAGCAGGGCCAGCTTCCCCTGGTCCACGCGGACCTGGATCTCCTCCTCGTACCCCCCGTTCACCTTGATCGCGGCCACCCCTTCCGTCGATTCGAGGTCCTTCTTGAGGATTTCGTCGGCGACGTAACGAAGCTGGTAAAGGCTCTCTCCGCCGGTCAGGTAGAGGCGCATCACGGGGTCGTTGTTCGGATCGAGGCGCAGGACGACCGGCTTTTCCGCTTCCTTCGGAAGGGTGACGAGGTCGAGCTTCTCGCGCACGTCGAGGGCGGCGAAGTCCATGTTCCGGCCCCAGCCGAACTCCAGGGTGACCTGCGACAGCCCGGGGCGCGACACGGAGGTGAGCCGTTGGACGCCCGCGACGACACCCACCACCTCCTCGACCGGTCGGCTGATGAGCGACTCGATCTCCCCCGGGGCGGCGCCCGGATACCGGGTCTCCACGGTCAGGCTGGGGTAGGAGATGTTCGGCAGGAGGTTGATCGGCAGGCGCGTGAAGGCGACGACGCCGAAGATGACCAGCGCGACGGCGGACATCGAGATCGTGACCCGCCGCTTCAGGGAGAACTCGATGAGACTCATGCAGGCCGGTTCAGCCGCGGGTCGGGCGATCGTCGATCGTGCCGAGGTCCGACGCTTCGGGAGCCGGGATGACCTTGATGGCGGATCCCTGCTTGAGGCTGCCCTGGCCCGCCACGATGACCTGATCTCCTGGCTTCACTCCGGAGAGTGCCTCGACGTGTCTTCCTTCCTCGAGGCCCAGCGTCACCGCCCGCCTCTCCGCCACGTCGCCGTTCGCGAGGAATACGTAGGCGTCCTGCAACTCGCGAATGATCGCTTCGCGCGGCAGGAGGACGGCCTGGGGGTGGGTCTCGCGGACGACGTCGATGGTTACGAAGGCGCCGGGACGCACCTCCGCCGGGGGCGCCGTGGCCTCGACCGTGACCTTCACCGTGCCGGTGTTCGTGTCGACGATCGGACTGATCTGCCGTATCCGCCCTCTGAACCTGGTCCGTTCGTCGGCCTTCAGCGTGATGCGCACGTCGCGTCCTTCCTTGAGACCGAAGACGTCCTTCTCGGGGAGGTAGATCCGTGCGATGAGCGGGTCGAAGTCGGAGACGGTGAACAGGTAGTCGCCCGGCCGCACGTGCTGGCCCGGCTTGACGTTCCGTTCGGTCACGCGCCCGCCGAAGGGGGCCCGGATCATCGTCTTGTCGAGGCGCCATTTCGCCTCGGCCAGCTCCTGCTGTGCGATGTCGTTCTCCATGGTGATCTTGTCGAAGGTCTCGCGGCTGAGCAGCTGGTCGTCCGCCACCTGCACGGCCCGGTCGTGGGCCAGGCGGGCGTTGGTCGCCTTGAGCTGCGCCTTGTTCAGGGCGATCTCGGCGTCTTCCCGGGCGAGCGCCGCGAGCACCTGGCCGCGCCCGACCCGGTGTCCCTCTTCGACCAGAAGCTCCGCCACGCGGCCCTCCGCTTCGGCGAGGACCTTGACCTCGTCCTCCGCCACAAGATTGGCGGTCGAGGTGATGTACGACGAGACAGGCCCGGTCAGGATTGATGCCACGCTGACGGGGATGGGGGCCTTCTCCTTGTCCCCGTCCTTCCCGCTGGTCGGCTTCGTCTTGGTGCTGGCCAGGGCGACCGTGCCGCCCGCTGCCGCGCCCTGCGTTAGGTCCGGCCGAGCCGATGCCACCTCCGCCCCGGCGCGCCCCCGCGAGCGCTTGAGGTACAGGCCCGACGCCACGCCCCCGGCGATCAGGACCAGGAGGGTGCCGGCGAGGAGCACAATTTTCTTCTTGGATCGCATCTGTATCTCCGGACTGCTGAGGTGCGGCCCCGTTCCTGCCGCCAACCCCACTCAACGGACGGCCGAGCTTTCGGGTTCCGGGATTTTTCCGCGCCGCAGCCGCAAACGCCGGCCTGAGTGCGAATGGCCGCTATTCTACCCGATTCGCGGGCTCGGGCTACACCCTCCGTGCGTGCGCCCGGTCCAACCCCTGTGCTACGCTCCCCTCCCCTGGGAGGACTCTTGGCCACGGGGAGGCTCGGTAGGGCGCGCCGGGGCGTCGGTGATCGCGGATCGGCGCGCGTACGGACGGGGCTCGAGGTGCTGGCGGGGGCGCGGCCCCGCTGGCTCCGCGGACGCCGCGTCGGCCTCCTGATGCACCCCGCTTCTGTGACCTCCCGCCTCCGGAACGCCCGCGCCATCGTGCAGGACCTGTGCGGGCGCGACCTACGCGCGCTGTTCGGACCGCAGCACGGGATCGCCGGCGAAAAGCAGGACAACATGATCGAATCGCGTCATGGGGCCGATGCTGGGTTGGGCATCCCCGTGCACAGCCTCTACTCCGAGACCCGCTCACCGACCCCCGCGATGCTCGAGGAGATCGACATCCTGCTGGTGGATCTGCAGGATGTCGGGACCCGCGTCTACACGTTCGAGTGGACGACGGCGCTGGCGCTCCGGGCCTGCGCCGACCTGGGGCGGGAGGTGGTGGTCCTCGACCGGCCCAACCCGCTGGGCGGGGCGACGGTGGAGGGGAACCTGATCCGACCGGGCTACACCTCCTTCGTCGGGCTCTACCCTGTCCCGATGCGGCACGCCCTCACGCTCGGAGAGCTGGCCGCCCTGGTCAACGCCAGGATGGCGACGGAGCAGGCGGCGGACCCGGCGCCGGCCTCCCCCGGGGATGCGTCGGCAGGCGGTGCGACGCTCCGGCCGACCCGCCGCGACGACGGCGCCGGCTGGCGCTGTCCGGGCCGCTGCGCGCTGACCGTCATTCCGATGGAGGGCTGGCGCCGGGAGATGACCTTCCCCGACACCGGATTGCCGTGGGTCCTGCCGTCGCCCAACATGCCGACCTTCGACACGGCGCTCGTCTATCCGGGACAGGTCCTCCTGGAGGGGACGAACCTCTCGGAGGGACGCGGGACGACCCGACCGTTCGAGATCTTTGGGGCTCCGTATCTCGACACCCGGGCGATCTTGCAGCGCTTCGAGAAGCGCCGGCTTCCCGGATTGGTCCTGCGGGCGCACGATTTCGAGCCGACCTTCCACAAGTGGGCCGGCCAGATCTGCCACGGCTTTCAGATCCACGTCACGGACGCCGGGAGCTACCGCCCCTACGTCACGACGCTCGCGCTCCTGCAGGACATCATCTCCGAGCATCGCGACCGCTTCGAGTGGAAGAAGCCTCCCTACGAGTACGTCGCCGACAAGCCGCCGATCGACGTGTTGACCGGCGATCCCGCGCTGCGCGAGGCGCTCGAGTCGGGGACCGACCTGCGGAACCTCGAGCGCGCCTGGAGACGGGAGATCGCGGCGTTCAGGAAAGAGTCGCTTCCCTTCCGGATGTACCGATGATGCTGTCGTTCGGCAGCGCGCCCCTGATCGAGCAGATCCGATCGCCCTGGGTTCTGGGGCCGTCGTTCTTCGTCCTCTGGATCGCCGTCCTCCTGGTGATCAAGAGCGCGCTGATCGGAACGATGCGGCGCGTCGCAAGGCGGACGCGCTGGAGTTGGGACGACATCGTCGTCCAGGCCCTGCCCACGCCGCTGCTCATCGCCATCGTGGCGAGCGGCCTGCTGGTGCTGGGGCGCATCCTGCCGCTGTCACCCGAATGGGACCGGGCGTTCGACGTCCTGCTCGCCGCTGCGATCGTCCTGGCCCTCGTCCTGTTCGTGGATCGATCCAGCCGCGGCGTCCTGGATCGCATGGCGCCGTCCTCGACGTTCCTGCAAGGTGCGCGCGGCCTCATCCAGGCCAGCCTGAGGGGCCTGATCATCGGGCTCGGGCTCCTGATCTTCCTGGACAGTGTCGGCATCTCCATCACTCCGATCCTGGCCTCCCTCGGAGTCGGCAGCCTGGCGGTCGCGCTGGCTCTCCAGGACACGCTCAACAACCTGTTCGCCGGGATTTACATGGTCGTGGACAAGCCGATCGAGC
>JBIOWS010000173.1:0-6220 GCA_044868745.1 Candidatus Polarisedimenticolia bacterium | reverse complement strand
GCTGGGAGGGTCGGAAGCTGACCGTCTGGGCCTCCACCCAGGGAGTGTTCGGGTTCCGGGACGACCTCGCCAAGTTCTTCAAGATGCCGTCCCGGGACGTGCGGGTGGTAAGCGAATTTCTGGGTGGCGGATTCGGGGCGAAATTCGGGGCCGGCGTGACGGGGGTGGTCGCGGCCCTGCTGGCCAGGAAGGCGCAGGCGCCGGTGAAGCTCATGCTCGACCGGCAGGAGGAGAACCTGGCGACCGGCAACCGCCCCGACTCGGTGCAGTGGATCAAGATCGGCGGCCGGCGGGACGGCAGGCTCACGGCGATCCACCTGAAATCGTACGGCACCGGCGGCATCGCCGGAGGCGCCGGTGTGTCGGGTCCCGTCCGTATGATCTACGCCTGTGCCAACGTCAAGACGGAGGAGCAGGACGTCCACACCCACGCCGGGTTCGCGATGCCTTTCAGGGCGCCCGGGTTCCCGCAGGGTTCCTTTGCGCTCGAGTCGGCTCTGGACGAGCTGGCGGATCGAGTTGGGATCGATCCGCTCGAGCTGCGCAAGAAGAACTACATCGACAAGCCGGCCAAGGCCCTCATGGTGCAGTACGACCTGGCGGCCAGGGAAATCGGCTGGACGCGCCGCCGGCCTCCCGACGGGAACGCCCGCGCCGCGGGCGATGTGCGGCGCGGCCTCGGGATGGGGACGGCGGTCTGGGCGATGTACGGAGGTCCGCCGGCCGACGCCACGGTGACGATCCATTCCGACGGCAAGGTGGAGTGCATCTGCGGCACGCAGGACATCGGCGGCGGGACGCGCACGGCGATGGCGATGGTGACCGCGGAAGTCCTCGGCATCCAGCCGGACCAGGTGCGGGTCGTTCTCGGCGACACCGCCACCGGGATGTACTCGCCGGCCTCGGGCGGCAGCGTCACGCTCACCTCGATCCTCCCCGCCGTCCGGGCCGCCGCCGAAGGCGCCCGCGACAAGCTGCTGAAAGCCGTGGCGCCGGCGTTGGGAACGACTGCCGATGATCTGGAGCTGCGCAACGGGCAGGTCCGCGTCCGACGGGGGGGAATGTCGGTCCCGCTCCCGAAGGCGGCCGCGCGCCTGAAGACGGCGGTGATCTCGGCGCAGGCGTCCCGCGTCGACAACTACAAGGACGTCGGCATCGAGTCGTACGGGGCCCAGTTCGCGGAGGTGGAGGTCGATACCGCCACCGGTCGCGTCCGGGTGTTGAAGATCGCCGCGGCGCACGACGCCGGCCGAACCATCAACCGGCTGACGTTCGAGAGCCAGGTGAACGGCGGGGTGATCATGGGGCTGTCGTACGCGCTCCTGGAGCAGCGGATCATGGACCGCCCGACGGGCATCGTCATGAACCCGAACCTGGAGGACTACAAGATCGCGGGGACGCTGGAGATGCCGGAGATCGTGCCGATCGTGGTGGACGTGTACGACCCGGGGAACAACGTCGGCGTCAAGGGCCTCGGGGAGCCGCCGATCGTGCCGACCGCGGCCGCCATCGCCAACGCGGTGAGCAACGCCATAGGGCGGCGCGTGCGGGAGCTGCCGATCACCCCCGATCGGATCCTGGCGCTGTTGACCGGCACGAGGGAAAGCTGAGATGCGCCGCTTCGCCTACGTCGAGCCCGAGTCGGTGCAGGCCGCGTCGGCGGTCCTGGCGCGCGAGGGGGCGCGCGCCCGCGCGATCGCCGGCGGAGTCGATCTGCTCGGGGAGATGAAGGACCGCGTCGCCGATCCCGCCACCCTGGTCAACCTCAAATCGGTCCCCGGGCTCGACGCGATCCGTTTCGAAGCCGACGGGACGCTGCGCCTCGGGGCCCTGGCGACGCTGAGCGCCGTCGCCGGGCACGAGCGCGTGCGGCGCGAGTTCCCGGCGATCGTCCAGGCGGCGCTCTCCGTCGGGTCTCCCGAAATTCGCAACGTCGGGACCGTGGGCGGCAACCTCTGTCAGAGGCCGCGCTGCTGGTACTACCGATCCCCCCTGCACCGCTGTCTCAAGAAGGGAGGAGACGTCTGCTTCACGACGACCGGCGAGAGTCGCTACCACGCCATCCTGGGGGGAGGTCCGTCCTTCATCGTGCATCCCTCGGATCTCGCGCCGGCGCTTTTGGCCTGCGATGCGCGACTGACGGTCGCCGGGCCGGCCGGCCGGAAGGACCTGCCGCTCGAGCAGTTCTACGTCCTCCCCTCGGTCCGCCTCGATCAGGAGACGATCCTGGCCCCCGGTGAGATCGTCACCGAGGTGAGCGTGCCGCCTTCGGCGTCGAGCGCCGCGGGGATCCGGAGCGCCTATCTCAAATTCAAGGAGAAGGAGTCGTTCGACTTCGCCCTGGTGAGCGTTGCCGCCGCCCTGAAGATGAACGGCCGGACCTGCGCCTCGGCGCGCCTCGTCCTGGGCGGTGTCGCGCCCGTCCCCTGGCGATCGAGGGAGGCCGAAACCGAGGTCGCGGGCAGGCTGATCGACGCGGCCTCCGCCAGCCGCGCCTCCGACGCCGCATTGGCGCAGGCGTCGCCCCTGCCGCACAACGGCTACAAGATCCCTCTGGCAAAAACACTCCTGCGCCGCGTGCTCCTCGACCTGGCGGGTCAGGCATGAGCGCGCCGGCCGACGACAAGCTCCCCGCCGCCGGTCTCCCCGGCCTCTGCCGCCATCTGCGCACCAAACGCTACTACTACGGCTCGACCGACGAGGTCCTCGAGGTCGCCGATCTGTCCACCACCGCCCAGTTCTGGTGCCTGAGGACGATGCGGGTCGTCGGGCCCGACGGCGGCTCGGTCTCGGCGGTCGCCTGCCGGGCCGGACGATCCTGCTGCGACCCCACCGAGACCTGACCGGCGACGGGGCAGGCGGCGACGCCCACGGTGCCTCGGGCGAACGCCGCTGGCACGGCCCCGACGGCCGCCCCTCAAGCGGCGAGGATTTCGTCGAAAGCCGCGGCCGCTTGGCGCATCTCCTCCGCGCTCGTCAGGATCCCCACGCTGAGCCGCACCGTGCCCTGCGGGAAGGTACCGAGGTGCCTGTGCGCGTACGGGGCGCAGTGCAGGCCGGGCCGCACCGCGATGTCGAACCTCTCGTCGAGGATCGCCCCCAGCTCGGCCGGGGCGAAGCCGGGCAGGTTCACGCTGACGAGCCCGACCCGCCCTTCGCCCGCACCTCCCGCAAGGATCCGATCGGCGCCGTACCACGAGAGGCGGCCCGGGTCCCTGAGCGCCGCGTAGAAGGTGGACAGCAGGCCGCGCTCGTGCTGCAGAACCGTCTCCACGCCGCGTTCCAGGAGAATCCGCACCCCCTCGCGCAGCCCGGCGATCCCGAACACGTTCGGCGTTCCTCCCTCCAGGCGGTGAGGCAGCTCGGTCGGCTGCACGGGGTTGGTGGAGTCTCCCCCGGTGCCTCCCTCGCGCCAGGCGGCGACGTCGGCCCGCTCGCCGACCACGAGGCCGCCGATCCCCGTCGGCCCGAGCAGCCCCTTGTGCCCGGTGAAGGCCAGGAGATCGATGCAGTCCCGCTCGGCGTCGATCGCAACGGCGCCGGCGCTCTGCGCCGCATCCACGAGAAACAGGGCGCCGCGTTCGCGCGCGATGCGTCCGATAGCGCCGACCGGCTGGATCGTCCCGGTCACGTTCGAGGCGTGCGTCAGCGCCACCAGGCGCGTCGTCGGACGGAAGGCACGCGCCACGTCGTCGGGATCGAGCAGGTGCTCCCCGGAGGCCGGCAGGCGCGTCAGCGTGATGACTCCCTCCCGCTCCAGCCGGTTCAGCGGGCGTGAGACGGAGTTGTGCTCCAGGACGGAGGTGATGGCGTGGTCCCCGGGGCGCAGGACCCCCTTGATCGCCATGTTCAGGGCGTCGGTGGCGTTGTGTCCGAACACGATCCTCTCGGGGCGCGGACAACCGAACAGGCGCGCCAGCAGGCGTCGGGTCTCGTCGATCATCGCTTCGGCCTCCAGGGCGCGACGGTGCCCCCCCCGGCCCGGGTTGGCGCCGGAGGCCCGGACGAACGCCTCCAGGCCGCGATAGACCGCCTCGGGCTTCGGGAACGTGGTGGCGGCGTTGTCGAGGTAGATCATCTCGTCAGGTGCCGATGTAGCGCGCGTAGACCGATCGCGCGACGGCCGGATCGGTCGTGCCGCCGATGATGGCGCGACCGTCCTCGAAGACCGTGAGGCGATACGCGTCGATCTCGGCCCGCAGCAGGAAGCGGTTCCTCTGCAGCGTCCCGATCGCGCCGAGGCGGCGCGCCAGGTCGTCCAGGTCGAGGCGGGAGCCGTCGCGCCTGCGGATCTGAACGGCGTCCCGGCCGCACAGCGTGGCGGTCTCGGAGCCGAGCACCCCCTCGAGGTAGGCGAACTCGTGACGCGCGCAGCAGGGGCAGGCGGGATCCCGCGGCGGCAGATCGATCAGGTCCTGCCGCCCCTCCCAGACGTCCAGGGCGGCGATCTTGCGGGTCACACGGTCGCGCCGGCCGGTCAGGATCTTGAGTGCCTCCGCCGCCTGCAGCGAAGCGACGATGCCGACGATCGGTCCGAGGACCCCGACCGTGTCGCAGCTGGGGGAGAGGCCGGCGGGAGGAGCGCTCTCGAACACACAGCGCAGGCACGCCGTCTCGCCGGGGAGGATCGGGAAGGTCAGCCCGTACGATCCGACGCACGCCCCGTAGATCCAGGGCGTTCCGGTCTTCACCGAGAAGTCGTTCAGGAGGAAACGGGCGTCGAAGTTGTCGGTGGCGTCGAGGACCAGATCGAACCCTCGAAGCAGTCTTTCGGCGGTCGAGGGGTTCACGTCCTCGACCAATCCCTCGACCGTGACCAGCGAGTTCACCGCGCGGAGCTTGCTCTCCGCCGCCAGGGCCTTGGGGAGAATCGCCCGCGCGTCCTCCTCGTCGAACAGGATCTGCCGCTGCAGGTTGCTCTCTTCCACGAAGTCCCGGTCGATGATCCGCATCCGGCCGACGCCGGCCCGCACCAGGAGCGAGGCCTGGACCGTGCCCAGGGCGCCGCAGCCGACGAGGACGACCTGCGCCGCCGCCAGCCTCGCCTGACCCGCCGGCCCGATCTCCTGGAACAGCACCTGGCGCGAGTAGCGCGCCGGTACATCGGGTTTCGTATTCACCGGCATGCCAATAAAAAAAACCCCTCCGGGAGGCCGAAGAGGTCCGTGGGAATAGAGCGGTTTCGCGTGTCGTCGGGCTCCGGCGCACCTCCACGAAGCCTGCGGGACGTTAACACGCGCCGGGAATTCCTGTCAAATCACGGCGCCGACGTGACCTCGTCGTAGACCTCCCCCACGACGTTCCCGAGCGTCCGGAACTGCGGCTTGATCTCCGGGTACTGATCCATTCTGATCCCACGCACCGTCTCGGGCTTCGAGCGTCCGGTCTTTGCCGCCCGCTGTACCGCGGCGACGAGGTCCGAGAGGAAGGAGCGGAAGCGCCTGAGGCCCGCGACGTCGGTCACCGGACCGTGACCAGGAATCACCTTCGTGCCGGGTGGGACGAGCGACAGGATGTGGTCGATGTTCCGGACGTAGCCGCGCGCCGAGCCGCCGGCCCAGGTGTCGATGAACGGGTACATGCCGTTGAAAAACAGATCACCCATGTGCAGGACCTTCTCCTTCGCGAAGAACACCATCGAGTCGCCGTCGGTGTGGCCGGGCGCGACGTGGAGGATGTCGACCTCCTGGCCCCCCAGCCACAGGCGCACCTGCCCGTCGTAGGTCAACCCCGGAGGGGCGGCCGCCTGCGGGTTGAACGATTCGGCATCCTTGAGGAAGAAGTCGATGAGACCCAGGTCCTTCTCGAGGGCGGCGCGGTACGGATCGGCGGCGTCCTTGATGGCGTCGAGCTCCGCCTGCAGGCGCCGCCTCCTGTCCGGGAAGGTCGCCCTGATCGTCGCGGGGGACTCCAGGAGCCGCGGACGGACCCTGTCGTGCGCCACGATCTCCGCGAACTTGACGAACACGGGATTGCCGCCCGTATGATCGCCGTGGTAGTGGGTGTTCACCAGGTAGCGGATCGGACGGTCTGTCACGGAGCGTATCTGGTCGACGATCCCCTGCGCCACCTCCTCGTACTGGTCGTCCACCACGACGACCCCGGCCTCGGTCACGAGGAAGCCGACGTTCCCTCCCCGCCCGTACAGGCAGTAGGCGCGATCGGTCAGCTTCTCCAGCTTGAATTCGACCGGCGCGGGTGTTGCCGCCGTTCCGGCCGG
>JBIOWS010000172.1:0-6504 GCA_044868745.1 Candidatus Polarisedimenticolia bacterium | reverse complement strand
CAGGGGAACCTGTTCAACCGATCGGTCCTCTGCGACTATATCTTCGCGAAGGACAAGATTTTCGCTTACCTGAACCTGGATGACTCCGAGCTGATGGTGTACGAGAAGCTGTTCGGCGTCCTGGAGGAGCAGGTGCCCCATCCCGATCTGGTCATTTATCTCCAGGCCAGGGATGCCGTCCTGATCGACAGGATCCGCTCCAGGCAGCGGGACTACGAACGCGACATCTCGGAGAGCTACGTCTCCGAGCTGAATAGGGCCTACAATTACTTCTTCTTCCACTATAATCGAACACCTCTCCTGGTGATCGATACGTCCGATATCGATTTCGTGAAGAGCCGGGAGGACTTGGAGGAGTTGTTCCGACAGATCCAGTCGATGCAGAGGGGCGTGCAGTATTACATCCCGCTCGGATCCGCTAAGGGACCGGGATGGGTTCGGACGTAACCTGGCGCGCCCTGGCATCCCGCTGAACCAACCCGTTCCCTCTACCGCCCGAGGGCCTTGGCCCACCGGAGGGGAGAAGGAGGTTTCGCATGCGCACCACCGTCCGGGAAGACCTTGGAGCTCCCGACCAGCCGCACCATAGAATCAGCGTGCCCGAGATACGCTCCGTCAGGGCGAGCGGCCGGAGAATCGTCATGCTCACGGCCTACGACTATCCGACCGCGCGCATCCTGGACGCCGCGGGGATCGACATTCTGCTCGTCGGCGACAGTCTCGGGAATAACGTCCTGGGGTACGACAGCACAATCCCGGTGACCATGAGGGAGATGCTGCACCATGCGCGCGCCGTGTCGCGCGCCGCGCGCCGGGCACTCGTGGTTGGCGACATGCCGTACCTCTCCTATCAGACCGGCAGGCGCGACGCAATCACGAATGCGGGCCGCTTCCTGAAGGAGGGCGGTGTCGCTGCTGTCAAAATCGAGGGTGGGAGGAAGCGCGCCGGTCTCGTGAGGGCGTTGCTCGACGCAGAGATCCCGGTGATGGGACACATCGGCCTGCTGCCCCAGTCGGTCCACATCATGGGGGGCTACCGCGTCCAGGGCAGGCGGATCGACGAAGCCAGAGCCCTGGTGGATGACGCGGTCGCCCTGGAACAGGCGGGGGTCTTCTGCCTAGTCCTCGAGGGAGTCCCAGAGTCAGTCGGTCGGGAGGTCCGGAAGGCGATCGGCATCCCCACGATCGGCATCGGCGCCGGCCGCGACTGCGACGGGCAGGTCCTGGTGTTCCACGACCTGGTCGGCCTCACCCAGGGCGCGCTCCCGAGATTCGCGCGCCGCTACGCGGACCTCACGGCGGAGATCGCCACCGCTGCCCGCCGCTTCATCCAGGACGTTCAAGATGGATCGTTTCCCTCCGAGGCCGAGATCTACACGGCTCCCACCCCGTTCCAATCCAGCAAGACAGGAGGGGGGGCCTAGCGGCGGCGACCATGGCCCGCGCCGATGCGTGTGAGGGGATGCAGGTCGTCACCGCGGCCGGGCGCATGAAGGAGTTGTCCCGCGCGGCACACGCCGCCGAGCGTCGCATCGGTCTCGTGCCGACGATGGGCGCCCTGCACAGGGGCCATCTGTCCCTGGTCTCCCGATCGCGCTCCGAGTGCGACCTCACTGTCATGTCGGTCTACGTCAACCCCCTGCAGTTCGGACCGGCCGAGGACTTCGGGGCCTACCCGCGCGACACGGCTCGCGATTCCGACCTGGCTCGCGCCGCCGGCGTGGACATCCTCTTCGTCCCGGAAGAGGGGGAGGTCCACGTCCCCGGCCATCTCACACGGGTCGAGGTCGAACGGATGGGGGATGTCCTGTGCGGGCGCACGCGGCCCGGCCATTTTCGCGGGGTTGCCACGGTCGTCGCCAAGCTCCTGGCGATCGTCCGCCCGGCGGCCGCCTACTTCGGCCAGAAGGACGCGCAGCAGCTCCGTCTCATACGCCGGATGGTTCGGGACCTTCACGAAGAGGTCGAAATCGTCGCCTGTCCCACGGTCCGGGAGGACGACGGCTTGGCACTCTCCTCCCGAAACGCCTACCTGACCACCGAAGAGCGTCGCTGCGCACCGGTCCTCTACCGGGCCCTGCAGGAGGCGGCCCGCCGCGCGCGCGCCGGCGAGACCGACGCGTCTCGCCTGACGGCGCTCGTCCGGGAGACGATCGAGACCGAGCCGCTCGCCCGGATCGACTACGTCGAGGCGGTCGACGACGAGACGCTGCAGCCGGTGACGTCGATCCGCGGCCGCGTACTCCTCGCCGTCGCCGCCTGGTTCGGCCGCGCCCGCCTCATCGACAACTTGCTGCTCTAGCCTGAACAGGCCATCGTCAGGAGAGATCCGACAGGGCCTGGAGGTCCTGCTGCAGGTGGCGGAACACCGCGCGGGCGCGCGTCTCAGTGGCGGCGAGAGTGGTGCTGGTGTCGATGGCGTAGTGGGCCACCTTGAGCTTCTCCCGGGCGTCCATCTGAGTGGAGATGCGCGCCCGGGCCTCCCCTTCCGACAGGGCGTCCCGCCGGAGGATGCGCTCCACCTGGATGTCCGGCGCGCAGTGGACCACGATGACCCGGTGATAGTCGCGGTAGTAGCCGGTCTCGATGAGGAGGGCAGCGTTGGTGACGGCGATGCGGCCCTGCCCGCTGTCGGCCAAGAGCCCAACGAGGATCGCCTCCTCCTGCCGGATCATCGGGTGCAGGATCGACTCGAGGAGGGCCCGCCGCGCGGGATCGGCGAAGATGATCCGTCCCAGTCGCCCGCGATTGATCGAACCATCCGTGTTGAGAACCTCTTGGCCGAACGCTTCGGCGACGCGGCCGTAGGCGGCGCCTCCCTTCTCGACCAGCCTGTGGGCGATGTCATCGGCATCGAGGATCGTAGCCCCCAGGGTGGCAAAGATACGCGCCACGGTCGTCTTCCCCGTGGCGATGCCTCCGGTCAGGCCGACGCGCAGGATGAACGGCTTGCCGCGCCGCGCTTCCTGTCCCGGGTGAACCGAGCCGTGGGGGTCGGCCGTGCTCCCCGTGTGCCCGTGATCGTGTGCCGGTGGGCTCAAGGATGCGGCCTCCTCATCGGCCGGCTTCCGCGCGGCGGAGGCGGGCGGCCCGCAGCGTGTTGCGGAGCAGGCAGGCGACCGTCAGGGGGCCGACTCCCCCCGGCACGGGAGTCAGGTGGCCGGCGTGATCCGCCGCCTCTCCGGGGTGCACGTCGCCCACGAGGGTGTACCCGCGGTCGCGCACCTCGCGGACGCGTGTCGAGTCGTTCCCGAATATCGCGGCCACCAGCTCCGGATCCTCGACACGGTTGATCCCGACATCGATGACGGTCGCCCCGAGCCGGATGTGCTCCCCCCGGACGTGCGCGGGGCGGCCGATCGCCGCGATCAGGAGATCCGCCTCGCGCGTGATCGCGGCTAGGTCCCTCGTCCTTGAGTGGCAGATGGTGACGGTCGCGTCGCGCTGGACGAGAAGGATCGCAAGCGGCCGGCCGACGATGTCGCTGCGTCCGATGATCGCGGCCCGCTGTCCGGCGATCGGGATACGGCTGCGCTCCAGGAGCTCGATGATCCCCGCAGGCGTGCAGGGGACGGGAGCGTCCAGACGCAACATCAGCCGGCCGGCGTTCAGCGGGTGCAATCCGTCCACATCCTTGGCGGGGTCGACCGCCTGGAGGATTGACAGCCGATCCATTTCCGGCGGGAGAGGGAGCTGCACGAGGATGCCGTCGATGTCTGGATCGCTGTTGAGGGCGCGGATCCGGGCCAGAACCTGGTCCCCTCCGGCGCCGAGCCGGATCTCCTCCGAGCGGATCCCAACCTCGGCGCAGGCAGCGATCTTGTTCCTCACGTAGATTCGCGAGGCCGGGTCGTCGCCCACCATGACCGCCGCCAAGCGAGGGGTCGCGCCGGTGCGTCGCCTTAGATCCGCGACGCTCAGCGCCACCTCGGCGCGTATTTCCCGGGCCACCGCGGGACCGTCGAGCAGGCGCGCCGGCAAGGGTGGCCTCAGCCCCTGAGCGTTTGTCGGTGGAAAGTGAACGACACCGTGTGCGTCTCCGTGCCGATCTGGAGGAACGAGAAGTGCAGGTGAAATTCCTTCCATTTCTCGGGCAGCGGCCCGAACACCAGGAGACGGGCCAGGCGCTCTCCCTTCGGGATCGTGGTGCTGCTGTCGAAGATGAGCGGGGCCACCCGATCGATCATCACCTCGGGGTCGGACGTCTCGGCGTGCACCGCCAGCCTGTAAAGGTCGGTGAGATCGACGGGGAACTGCTGGCTGTGCCGGTCGGTGATCAAAATGACGTTGCCCGGTTGAAAGGTCACGTCCCCTCGCGAGCGGTTGTCGAAGGTGACCCGGAAGGCATGGTAGTACTCCGGGCGGCCCGGGCCGACCGCAAACGGATCCTCGGCGGCCGGGTCAAGCGTCTGGATGAAGGCGCGCCGTTGCGCCGGCTCCATGAAGTCAACCAGGAGGCTCAGGCCGTCCACGGTGAATCGGCTGGTGGTCGGACCGCCGAGCTGTGCGGTTTTCTTCGCGTAGGGGCCGGCGAGGATCCGGAAGGAAGGTGTCTCGCGTCCGGCCGCATCGAGGAGCGGCGGGGACGGGACGCAGACCAGGACGACGAGGAAGAACGAGACGAGAGAGACGCGGAGAAACCGATATAGTCGGCGCATCGCCGGGTTCTTCAGCAACACGGAGGGACCGGAGCGCCGGCCCGATTCAGTGGTTGGTCTCGATGATCTTCGGCGAGGCTTTGATGATGAAGACTTCCTCGCTGCCGTCGGGGTTGATCTTGACGACCCGGTGGAGGAGGACCCGCTTGTTGTCCTTCACCGCGACGATGGTATTGACGAAGATGTCGTCCGCCAGCGGCTCGTCCTTCGAGGTGGCCGGAACCCTGGGCTTGAGCGGCTTCACGTTCCAGTCCTGAAGCTTCATCTCCCTCCCCGAGGTGAATCACCTTCTATATACTGAAATGATGCGCGCGAGTCAAGCGCGGAGATCGTAAGCAAATCCTTACACTTCTGTCGCTTGGCCGGGACGCGGCGATGACGGAATTGCCCCGGGGCCGCACGGCGCCCTTGGTAATGGCCCGTTCGTTGTTGTTATACTGCGCGCGCCGCGCAAGGAGGGTCCCCGTGCAAAGAGCCGTCATCACGAGCGCTTGCAGGACCGCCGTCGGCAGGTTCCTGGGGGCGCTCAAGGGGCTGCAGGCCCCGGAGCTCGGCGCGTCCGTCGTGCGAGAGGTGGTGCGCCGCTCGAAGCTCCGCCCCGAAGAGGTCGACGAGGTGATCATGGGGAACGTCCTGTCGGCCGGGCTCGGCCAGAACCCCGCGCGCCAGGCCGCCCTCAAAGGGGGGCTGCCGGTGACCGTGCCGGCGCTGACCATCAACAAGGTGTGCGGATCGGGTCTGAAAGCGGTGTGCCTCGCCGCGCAGGCGGTTCGGATTGGCGACCACGAGGTGGTGGTGGCAGGGGGCATGGAGTCGATGAGCAATGCACCGTTCCTCGTGCGGGGCGCGCGGGAAGGTCTCAGGCTCGGGCACGGCGACCTGGTCGACTCGATGGTCCACGACGGTCTGTGGGAGGTCCACGAGGACTTCCATATGGGCTGCTGCGGCGAGGCCGTGGCGGAAAGGTACGGGATCTCCCGCCAGGCCCAAGACGAGTACGCCCTCGGCAGCCACCGCAAGGCGATCGCCGCGATTGACACCGGCCGATTCAAGGCTGAAATCGTGCCCCTGCAGGTCCCCCAGAAAAAAGGACCGCCGACGGTCTTCGACACGGACGAGGGGCCGCGCCGGGACACATCGATCGAGGCGCTCGCACGTTTGAAGCCGGCCTTCAAAGAAGGCGGCACCGTGACGGCCGGCAACGCTCCCGGCGTCAATGACGGTGCGGCGGCCGTGGTGGTGATGTCGGAGGAGAGGGCGGCGAAGGGCGGCTACCGGCCGCTGGCTGAGATCGTCGCCTACGCCTCGAGCGGCATCGAGCCGAAGATGGTCATGATGGCGCCGCTGGAAGCGGTCCGGAAGACCCTCCAGAAGGCGGGCTGGGGCGGCGACGAGGTCGATCTGTACGAGCTGAACGAAGCCTTCTCGGTCCAGTCGGTGGCGCTCCTGCGCGAATTGAGGCTGCGCCCTGAGAGGGTGAACGTTTACGGCGGCGCGATCGCACTGGGACATCCGATCGGCTGCAGCGGCGCCCGCATCCTCGCCACGCTTCTGTACGCCATGGCCGACAGAAAGGCGAAGAAGGGGGTCGCGGCCCTCTGCCTCGGCGGAGGAAACGCCGTCGCCATAGCGGTCCGCGCCCTCTGACGAGCGTTCTCCGAGACGGCGGTGGGCATCGACACGCTGCGGACAGTCGGGGTCGTGGGGGCGGGCCAGATGGGAGCCGGCATCGCCCAGGTTGTCGCGCAGGCGGGCCTGTCTGTCGTCCTGCTCGATCGAGATCGGCAGATCCTCGAGGCAGGGGTCCAGAGGATCGACAGGCACCTCGAGCGCCAGAGCGGCAAGG
>JBIOWS010000171.1:0-11408 GCA_044868745.1 Candidatus Polarisedimenticolia bacterium | reverse complement strand
CTGCCGGTCGAGCCGGTGCGCCTCCTCGACCTGGAACTCGACGGACATGTCGTCGAGGTCGTCCGAGTGGAAGTTGATCCCCATCGGCTCCAGGATGCGCAAGCTCGACAGGACCATCGGCCTCTTCAACGCGAACTGCAGCCACACGCGGGCGTAGAAGTGGTCGATCGACCACGGCTTGAACCACAGGGTGGGAACAAGGAACACGGCGCCGGCGACGGCGCTCACGCCGAGCGCGACCAGGACGATCTTCCTCCACCGGCGCATCAGTCTCCTCCTGACGGGATGATGGGGCAGATCCTAACACCGCGGGGCCCGCCTGAAAACGGGGGCCAAAGGACTCCCCTTGCCCCTGGGGGCGGGCCGCGGTACCTTCTGGAGCGCATGGGACTTCTCGATCGCCTCCGACCGCAGCCAGGCTGGAGGGACCCCGACCCGCAGCTCCGCCGGGCGGCTGTCCAACAGCTGGCCGATCCGTCCTCGCTGGCCGAGATCGCCGCCACCGACCCGGATGCCGGCGTGCGCGAGGCCGCGACCTCCGCTCTGTTGGGCCTCGCCCTTGAAGGCGGGGACGAGCCCGCCGGCCTGGCTGCGCTCGCGGCGCTCTCCGATCCGAAGCACCTCGTCCTGGTGGCGAGGTCGGCGGTTCACGAATCGGTAAGCCGAGCGGCGCTCATGCGCCTGACCGGCACGCAGTCGTTCGGCAGCGTGGCGCGGCACGGCAGGCACGCCACCGTGCGCCTGCAGGCCCTGCGCCAGATTCCGGATCCTGCCGAGCTCCTCACGGTCGCCCTCAAGAGCCCGCATGAGGATGCCGCCGTGGGAGCCCTGGAGCGACTCGGAGGCGAAGCCGCCGCCCAGACGTGTGACCTGGAATCGCTCGCCTCCGTCGCCCGGCACGCGAAGAACAGGTCGGCCGCCCGGCGCGCCAGGGCGATGCTGCGGGAGCGGGACGAGGCGGCGTCCGGGGCCGCGCCGGCCCGACCGGAGACCGATCGACGCCGGCAGACCGACCTGTGCGAGAAGGTGGAGGCCCTGGCACGATCCCAGGACTGCGAACCGCTCGCCGCTCAGCTTGCCGCTGCCCAGGAGGCATGGACCGATCTCATCCCCGACATCGACGACGACCTGGCCGAACGATTCACGGCCGCGGGCCGCGCCGCGCGCGAGCGCCACAAGCTCAATCAGGCGGAGCGCGAGGAGCGCCAGGCTCGGGAGCAGGAGAGGGCGGAGTTCGTCGCTCAACATCTCGCGCCGAGGATCGTGCTTTGCGAGCTTCTCGAGTCCGCCGAGGGAGAGGAGGCGCCCCGCAGGCTCGAGGACGCTCTCTGGGAGTGGGACCGCCTCGCTTCGCCGGACTCGCCCGAAGTCAGAATCCTTACCAAGCGGTTCGAGGAGGCCTGCCGGAGCTGCCGGGAGCGCCACGAGGAATGGCAGCGGGAACAGGCCGCGGCCAGCCTCAAGGCGCAGGAGGCCGCGGCGCGAGAGGGGCGGGCGCGGGAGCAGGAGGAGCGCGCCCGGCAGGCGCGCGACAATTCGGCCCGCCTTCAGAAGTTGTGCGAAAGGGTCGGGCGGCTCCTGCGGTCGGAGACGCTGACGCTCCACAAGGCCGAGCCCGCCCTGCGGGAGGTCCGGGCGGCCCTCGACGATACCCCGCCGCTGCCATCCAAGCGCGAGCGCGACGCCCTGGTCAAGCGACTCAAGGCAGCCCATGCCGCCCTCGCCCCCAGAGTCAAGGATCTGCGCGACAGCGAGGCGTGGAAGCGCTGGGCCAACGCCAACGTGCAGGAGGAGCTCTGCGCCCGAGCGGAGGCGCTGCTCGAGACGTCCGACGCGCCGGAGGCCGGCAGGCGGCTGGCCGACCTCCAGAAACGCTGGAGGAACGCCAGCGCTGCTTCGAAGGACAAGTCGCAGGAGCTTTGGGCCCGCTTCAAGGCGGCGCAGGATCGCATCCACTCCCGCCTCGAGGCGTACCACGCCGAGCAGGCCTCCAGGAAATTGGCCCTGTGCGAGCAGGTCGAGACGCTCTCGACCTCCTCGGACTGGGTCAGGACAACCGAGGCGATCAAGCGTTTGCAGGCCGAGTGGAAGACGATCGGGCCCGCCGAGCGGGCCGACCAGAAGGCGCTCTGGGAGCGCTTCCGCGGCGCCTGCGACCGGTTCTTCACCCGCCGCAAGGAGGATCTCGCCCGGCGCAAGGACGCGTGGACGAAAAACCTCGATGCCAAAGAGAAGCTGTGCGTACAGGTGGAGGCGCTCGCGGATGCAACCGCTTGGGAGAAAACCGCCGCCGAGATCAGGCGGCTGCAGGCCGAATGGAAGACGATCGGGCCGGTGCGCCGGAACCGTTCGGAAGCGATCTGGCTGCGCTTCCGCGGCGCCTGCGATCGCTTCTTCGAGCGCTACAAGCGCCGCGACCAGATCGACCTCGAGATCTCCCTGGTCGAGAAGGAGGCCCTGTGCCGCGACCTCGAGGCGATGATTCCGCCGGTTGATCCTTCGAGTGCCACCGTTCCGCTCGAGGGGCTCCTCGAGACGCTCCGGTCGCTGCTGAGCCGCTGGCGGTCGGGACGCCCCCTGACGCGCGATCGGGGGGGCGACCTGGCCGAGCGCTTCGACCAGGCTCTCGACCGCCTCGTCAAGGCCTTCCCGGAGAGCGTCGGGGGAACCGACCTCGACGCGGATCAAAATCGACGCAGGATGGAGGAGCTGTGCACCCGGGTGGAGCGGCTTCTGCCTGCGGGACCCGCCTCCGATCAGAGTGCCGCGTCTCCGGCCGCCCGCCTGGCGGCGGTCTGGGTCGAAGCGATGGCGGCCAACACGATCGGCGGCAAGGTCGCCGAGGAGGCGAGGTGGCGGGCCGCGGCTGAGGACGTCAAGAGAGCCCAGGCCGCCTGGCAGCGCATCGGCTACGTTCCCGAGCGAACGCGCCGGATTCTGTCCGATCGTTTCCAGCGTGCCTGCAGCCGGGTCCTCGATCGGCGCGATCGGACCCGCGGCGCCCCGACTCAGAAGAGCATCGCGAGCCGCCCACGCTGACCGACGGGGTCCGTCCCATGCTCCTGGAGAGGTTCGAGCACCCACGCTGGCTCTCCAACACTTATCTGGTGGGCGAGGGGGACGGCGGCACGGCCGTGGTCATCGACAGCGGCGGGCCGGTGGAGGCCCTGCTGGAGATCGTCCGATCCCGCCGGCTGCGCGTGACGCACCTGTTCAACACGCACCATCATTATGATCACGTGGCCGAGAACACCCTGTTGTGCAGGGAGACGGGGGCGGTCCTGTGCGCCCACCGCCTGGATGCTCCGGCGATCCCCGGGGTCGAGAGGGTCCTGGACGATCTCCAGATCGTCCGGACCGGGGACCTCGAGATCCGTGCCCTGCACATCCCGGGACACACGGCCGGACAGGCCGCGTACTTGATCAACGACCGCGTCTGCTTCACCGGCGACACGCTGTTTCGTGGATCGGTCGGCAGCACCACGGCGCCAGGTCACACGACGTTCGCCGACCTGCGCCGCTCCCTCGTCGCGCGCCTCATGAGCCTGCCCGAGGAGACCCAGGTCGCTCCCGGCCATGCGTCGTTCACGACCATCGCCGAGGAGCGGCTCCGCAATCCGTTCATTCGCGTCATGGAAGGTGCCGATCCGGAGGGGCGGGAGGGCGCCCGTTTCGCCGGCCGGGAGGTCCGGCTGATCGTGTGGGCGCGCGACTACGACGGCGGCTTCAAGGCCTGGGTCAGGTTTCCCGACGGCGCGGACGCCACCGTCCCCGGCTCGCAGGTCGACAGATCGGCGCCCTGACCGCCGGCCGTTCAGACATCGCCGCCTTGGGGTGAGGGGATCGGGGCGTGGCCCGAGGCCGCGGCCCTCAGCGCCGCGACCAGCTGGTGGGCGTCCATCCTCTTCGTTACGCAGCCGACCGCGCCTTCACTCATGGCGGCGGCGACCCTCGGGTGCTCTTCATAGTCCGACAGGACCACGACGAGAGGGGGTCTCACCCCGCGAACCAGCATCCTGGTCAGCGCCACCGCTTCAGGGTCGGGCAGGTCGGCGTCGATCAGGATGACTTCGGGACGCAGCTTGGCCACCAGACGCGCGACCTCCTCTCCGCTCCCCGCTTCACCGACCACCTCGACGCCGCCGTGGCCCTTCAACAGCTCGCACAATCCCTGGCGAAACAGCCCGGGCTCGGCGACGACCATGACCCGGATCCGACGTGGCATGCTCCTCTGCGCCTCCCCTGCGGGCGGCCCCGGAGAGCGTCTCGCCTAGCATTGATACGCCGCGGCCGTGGTTTCGGCCGACCGGCTGAACGCCGAGACCTCCTTGTCCTGCGCCTGCACGATGAGATGGGGAAACTGGGCGAAGCCCATGCTCAGGGACGGGCAGGCAAAGAACAGGTAGTACACCTCCCCCTTCGGCACGGGGAAGGAAACCTCGTATTCGCCGCCACCGAGCGGCTGAGCCCAGCCTTGCTTCTGCCAGGCTCCGGCGGCCTGCATCACCAGGACCCAGAGGTCACCCAGGCTGTCCGGGGGCCGGTCCTTCAGGAGGTCGACGACCTTGAATCGCATGCGCAGCCCTTCGCCGACCAGGATCCTCTTCTCGCTCTGCAACGGGACGATGTCGAGCCTCATGACCTTCACCTCCTCGGCGACGCACGGTCGCGGGCCTCTCGGTCTCCGCTACCCTTTTAGATGCAGGCGGGCGCCGCGACAATCGGTGAAACCATGGCCCACGACAGGGAGATTCCCTGATTAGGTGCCCGGAGCAGACCCGAACGTGTGCTACCGTGGGGAACACTGGGACACATGGACAGCCCGGATCGCGTCATCCTGCACGTCGACATGGACGCGTTCTACGCGGCGGTGGAGGTGCGCCAGGATCCCTCCCTCGCGGGCAAGCCTCTGATCGTCGGCCACAGGGGCCGGCGAGGGGTGGTGTCCACCTGCTCCTACGAGGCCCGGAGGTTCGGGGTCCGCTCCGCCATGCCCTCCGTGACCGCCGAGCGGCTGTGCCCGCGGGCGATCTGGCTGCCGGGCCGGATCGACCTCTATGTCCAGGTGTCGCGGGAGATCCGCAAGATCCTCGATCACGCCACGCCGTTGGTGGAGCCGGTTTCGATCGACGAGGCGTTTCTCGACCTGACGGGGGTCGTCGCGGACCTCGAGGGTGGCCGGCGGGTCGGCGCCCGGCTGAAGGAGCGTATCCGCTCCGAGCAGCGGCTGACCGCCTCGGTCGGCGTGGCCCCCAACAAGTTCCTGGCCAAGGTCGCCTCCGACCTGGAAAAGCCGGACGGGCTCGTAGTCCTGCCGCTCGGGTCGGTCCCGGACCGCCTCTGGCCGCTGCCGGTGGAGCGGTTATGGGGCGTCGGGCCGCGCACCGCCTCCAGGCTGCGGGCGGCGGCGATCCGCACGGTCGGCGACGTCCTCAAGACCCGGGTGGGCGACCTCGAGCCTCTCGTCGGGGCTGCATGGGCCGCCCACCTTCGCGCCCTATCCCGCGGCGAGGACGATCGGCGTGTGGAGCCGCTGCGCGAGGCGAAGTCGATCTCCGAGGAGCGGACTTACGCGACCGATCTCGAGGACCCGGAGGAGATCGATCGCGCCCTGCTCGAGCGCTCCGAAGGGGTCGCCCGGGAGCTGCGGCGCGAGGGGCTCGTGGGCAGGACGGTCCGGATCAAGGTCCGGACCGGGGATTTCACCACCTGGACGCGGGAAAGGAGACTTCCGTCCCCCACCGATTTGACCGAGTCGATCGTCCGTGCCTCGCGAGACCTGTTCCGCGAGCGCATCTGTCTCGGGAGAAGAGGCGTGCGGCTGCTCGGCGTCGGCGTCAGCGGCCTCGAGCCCGCCGGGTCGGGGCAGGGTGGTCTCTTCCCCGATCCCGTGGAGGAGCGGGCCCGCCGTGTCGCCCGCGCGACGGACACGGTGCGCGAACGCCTCGGCGACGAGGCCATCACGCGCGCCCGGCTCCTGCGCCGTCGTCGGCGCGAAGGGGGCGGGAAGCCCGGCCCGCCCGAGGCGTCGAGCCTGCTCTCTTGACAGGACGGAGACCGTTCCACTAGGGTTCGGCACCGAACATGACCAAGACGCGACCGGCGAGGGACACGATCCTGCGCACGACGCTCGGCCTGGCGCTGGCGTTGGCTGCCGGCTGCGCCGACACGACCCCGGCGCGCATCAGCTGCAAGGCCACGCCACTTCTCATTCTGAGCACGAGTCCGCTCTCCCTCTATTGCACCGTCGTCAACAAGAGTGACAAGCCGATCGAGGGCCACAAAGTCTCCTATGCGACGTCAGCGGCAGGCGTGGCCGAGCTTTCGCAGGAAGGCTCCTTCCGATGCCTCAAGAGCGGCGACGCCACGCTCACGCTCGCAGCCGCCGGACTGAGCAGCAGCCTGGCGATGAAATGCCGCATCACCACGCAGATCTCGGTGCCGGAGAGCCTCCAGCTGATCCTGGGCGCGCCCCCGGTGCGGGTGGACGCCCGGGCTCAGGGTCAGGGCGGAACGGCCCTCGCGGACGTGCCGGTCGAGTTGACGTCGTCGAACCCTTCCGTCATGACCGTGGCGGGCGATCGCGCCTCCGGCCTCGCGCTCGGCAGGGCGACCCTCAAGGCATCGGTCGGTCCGATCGCCTCGGCGATTCCGGTCGAGGTCGTCGACAGGATCGCCTCGGAGCAGCTGACGCTCAAAGACGGCGCCAAGCGCACCTGGAATCTGGAGCCGGGCGACTACCGGGTCGAAATCGACGTGCAGGCACCGTTCGGCCTCGCTCACGGGGTCACGGTTTCGTGGGACGGCGCCACCTGCGAGGACCAGCCGGAGAAGCAGTCCCACCGCCTTCTCTGCGAGGTCCCGGCCGCTGCCTCGCTGACCGTGACCAATCCGGCGCAAATGGGCCTCGGCGCGACTCTCTCGGGCCCGATCAACGTCTACCGGGTGTCGCGCATCCCTAGACCGTGAAGACAATCAAGAACAGGACCCGCCTGCCGATCAAGGTGCCCCTTCCCGGAGGGAAGGTGCTGCACCTGGGACCCTTGAAGGTCGGCCAGGTCGCCGACGAGGCTCTGGTGCGCGCAGCCGTCCAGTCGATGTTGCAGGCGGGAACGATCGAGATCCTCGGCGCCGGGGCTCACGCGCCGGGCCCCGGGACGGTCGCCTCCGCGCCCCACGAAGAAACCCACGGTCACCACGCCTCGAAACCGGCGCGCCCAAGAGGGAACCGGTGAGTCGGCCTGCCGATGCCATGGTTGCATTCGTGGAACGCCGCGCTATACTGCTGGGCAGCTCCCGAGGGCAGGCCACGTGAAGCGCCGCTGGAACATTGCCCTGTGGGCGGGATCCCTGGTGGTTCTCGCCGCCCTTCTCACTTACTTCCCCCTTTTCGTCCGGTTTCCCGCCACCCGAGATCTCCCATGGCCCACCCTGTCGATGTTCATCGCCGGGCTGGCTCTGATTGCGATCGGGCTGAGGCGCGCTGACCGTGAGCCCCAGGTCTATGGCGGGAAAATCGCCGGCACGATCCTCGGGAGCGTGGGGGTCGTCCTGTTCGCACTGTTCGCCTTCGGGATCTTCTACCTGATGCGCCAGATCCCGGCGTCGCGAGGCGCGCCGCAGGTCGGCCATAAGGCGCCGGACTTCACGCTGCCCGACAAGGACGGCAACCCGGTCGCTCTGTCCGGCCTGCTCGGCTCCGGCGGGACGGGCAGTCGCGGGGTCAACGGCGTGCTGCTCGTCTTCTACCGCGGCTACTGGTGACCGTACTGCAACTCCGAGTTGCGGAGCCTCGAGGAGCAGCTGGGCGAATTCGAAGCCCGCGGAGTGCGCCTCGTCGCGATCAGCGTCGATCCGCCCGAGATCAATCGCGAGCACTGTCGCAAGCAGGGCTACACGTACACCTTCCTGTCCGACACGAAGTCCGAGGTGATCCGCCGCTACGATCTCGTCCACGCGGGGGCTGGCCAGGACGGCGGGGACGTGGCGCGTCCGGCCGAATTTCTGATCGACTCCACGGGCACCGTCCGCTGGGTCAATCTCACGCACTCCCTCGCGGTGCGCGCGCGTCCCGAACAGATCCTGAAGGCCGTGGACGATCTCGGGCTCGCTCCGACTCCGCGAAGGCAAGGCTGACGCGCGGCGTTTGAGCCCCTCGCCCCCCCGCGCTTCCTTGACTCCCCCCTGACCCCCGCCCATCTTTAAATTCGCGGCCAGGCGAGGAAGCGCCGCGGCGACCGCCCGCGAACCGCAGCGTAAAGGTCGGGGATCATGAGACATCGGCGTCCAGCGAGGGCCAAATCGCTCCTGGTCCCGGGGATCATCGCGCTCCTCGTCGGCCTCGGAGTCGTCGTAGGGCACCTACAGCCCTGGTCGAGAGGCTCCGCACCGCTCAGGTCCGCCGGCTCCTCCGTGTTCCCGCTGCTGACGGAGGTCGATTTCGACACGGGGGAGGAGGCGCCGGAACGGGCCACCGTGGAGGGGACGGGGACCGTCCTGTTCGGCCGCTTCGTTCTCACGGTCGCGCACGCCGTCACCCTGGAGCGCCTGGAGAAGCGGGTGCGGACCCCGCGCGGTGCGATGTCGCTGCCGGTCGAAGGTCGTCGCGTCTCCGAGCAGACCTGGCTGGTCGCCGGGGACCGGCGTCTGGCGCTCGCCCCCGTGGCGCGTGACGAGCAGGTCGACCTGGCGCTGTTCCTGTTGCCCAAGGGCGAGAGCCTGCCGGTCTTCCCTTACCCGATCGGCGACAGCGAAACGCTCGACCTGGGAGACGCGATCGCCGTGCTGGGGCGCGATCCGGTCGCCGGAGTCCTGTTCCGACAGGGATCGGTGGCGGCGCTGCGGGGGACGGCCAAAGCGGCAAGCCTGTCGGATAGCGAGCGCGTGTTCCTGATCTCGCTCGCGTTGACCGAGGGAGAGAGCGGCGCACCGATCTTGGCCGCGCGCGATGGGGCCTACGAGCTGGTGGGTCTGGCGCAGGGGACCTACATCGGGCCGCGGCAACTGGCCTGGGCGATCCGACTCGCCCCAGCGCTGGAGGCGTTCTCCCGGCGGAACGGATCTTCTAAGATCCGGCAGTTCCTGCGCCTGTGTCGCCGGACGCAGGTGGCTGCACTGGCGGAGCCCCGGGACGGCTCCTCCGGCGGCGACCGCCGATCCGACGGCGATCGCCGTACCGGCACCGGGACCCCGCCGGCCGCCGATCGGGCGCGCTGAGCAGGTCTCCGAGCGCGGCTCAGATCGCGATCTTCCCCTCCCGGACGATCATCCGCCCGTCCACCTCGAGCGTGGCGCGCGGGATGAAGAACTCCTGCGCGAACTCCGACTGGTTGGTGCAGCCGGGCGCCCACGGCGCCTGACCGATCCCGATGGTCACCATCCCAGCCATCTCGAAGGTGCAGTAGTTGGAGTTGGCGATCGTGTGGCTGTTCGGATTCACGCCGATGTCGAGGAACGAGAAGATGTCCTTGTCCCCGGAGGACTGGGCCAGCGCCTGCCTCAGCGCCTCGGCATTCTGCGCCGCTTCGATCCTCGTCACTTTCCCGTTCTCGAAGTCGAGCTTGAGGTCCCGGATCTTGATGCCGCGGTATTCCGCCAGCGGCACGACCACCGTGCCGTTCACCGAGCTCGCCTCCGGCGCGGCATACACTTCCCCGGCCGGCAGCCAGACCTGCTCCGGCTTGTCCGTGGGCTCCTTGTGAATCTGGCCGTCGCTTACGTGAACGCCTCTGTCGCTGGTCAGCTTGAGCCGCAGGTCGGTCCCCTCCGGCGTCCGGATCCTGATCTCACGGCCCGAGGCGAGCGCCTGCCTGACCCGGTTGGCATTCTCCTCGATGACGGCGTGCGGGGTGTTGACCGCCCGCCAGAACCGGGCCTCGATCTCCGCCTGCGGGACCCCGTAGAAGCGGGCGACGGCCGCGGACGGCATCACGGGATTCCCCAGGGCGACGGAGCGGATGGGACGGCTGTACAGGACGTCGGTCACCGCCTGTCCCGCCTTGCGGACCAGCGCCACCCGTTCCTCGGGGACCTTGGCGAGAGTCGCCGGATCATCGGCGGGACTCAGGAAGATCATCACGTCCGCCTTCTTGTACTCGGCCATCGTCATCGCGTTGGGGGTCTCGAGGTAATCGACGGTGGCCTCGGTCATGATCCGCTTCGCGACCGCCTGCGAATCGAGAACGATGTGCGGGAAGGCGCCCTTCTTGGCCACCTCGACCGCGATCGCCTCCATCAGTGGAATCTTCGAGGCGTCGCCCGTGATCAGGACTCCCTCCCTGTCCTTCACCTGCACCGAGTCGTTCACGATCAGGCGCGCGGTCGCTTGATAGTCGGGGACTGCCGACGACCTGGCGTGAGCCTGAGTCGTCCTCTGGCCGGTCCCTTGCGCAACCGCCCCTCCCAGCCCGAGGACGCCCAGCCCGACAACGCACAGTCCCAGCGCAATGTCTTCGTGTCTTCGCATGATTTCAGACCTCTCCGTGTTAGACACTCCTGGTTCACGAACGGTTCAATGGAGCGCGCCCCTGCAGCCGGCCGAGACTCCTCTCATGGCGACATGGCTGCACCTCCATCACGAAGCAACTTTGCGAGCCGGCGGAAGTTTCAATCGAGCTTGGCCCTGGTTTCCGGACGAACCGACGTGGTCCCCTGATTAGCACAGCGTCGAGGCAGCGGTCAAGTCCGGAGGGGATCACTGTGGGCCGGAGAAGGCGCATTCGATGTCGAGCCGGCGGAGGTAAGCGAACAGCTCGTCCCGATCGACGTGGCGGTCGTGAGGAACGAGCCCTCGCTCCGATAAGCGGCCGGAGGCGATGGCGCGGACAGCCAGGACGGCGGGTGCCACGGCGGCCAGGTAGCTGCGCCGAGGCGCGAAGACGCGCGCCTGGGCGACCGCGCCCGAGGCCTCCTCGATTTCCACCAGCATTCCCCCGGCCACCGAGCCGAGCGTGCGCGCCACCAACGTTGAGCGGCGCATGGCTCGACCCACGCGCGCTGCCAGAGCCGGTGCGCGAGCCAGCAGGCGAAAGGCGGAGTTCAGACCGGGCACGCGACTGTCCACCCAGAAGTCGGCATCGCGGAGCGTCGGGAAGATGCGAGGCAGCGTCGCCGCGTGGACGCTCTCCATCAGATAACCCCGGGCGCGGCCGATCGGTGGCGGCATCAAGAATGGCCGCGACTCCGTCCAGCCGCGGGCCGGCACCAGCTTGCCCCCGCGCAGGATGCGGATCGGCCGCCCCAGCGAATGACGGAGCGCTCCGCCCGTTCCGGCGCTGGCCGTGACTCGCGAGGCGGGTGAGAGATAGACGCTGACGCGAGCAGGGTTCTTTGCACCGCTCGCACGCACGAGGGCGGCGAGCAAGGTCGTCACGGACGAGCAGCTCGTGAGCACGCGGATGCCCTTCGCC
>JBIOWS010000170.1:0-2615 GCA_044868745.1 Candidatus Polarisedimenticolia bacterium | reverse complement strand
CCTCGCCCGGCTCGCACCGCAGAGAAGAAGATAGGCGACGACGCAGAGGATCGAGGCCCGTGAGAAGTCTGCGAGACGCCGTCGCCCGCTCCGGCGGATGCACAGGAGGAAGGGCAGCGCGAGCAGGCCGGTCAGGACGAGGTCGATGATGAAGACGATGGCGAGCTCCGGCCGCCAGTCCAGGAACGGCCAGAGGATCTTCACCCCGAACGAGTTGATCAGGTCGAAGAAGACGTGCACCGTGGCTCCGAGGAGGCACAGACCGAACAGGGCGGACAGCCGCAGGCGGGGGAACACCAGTCGGAGCAGCGCCGCCAGGAGCAGGGACCAGAGAGGGATGGTGAAAACCGAGTGGCCGAAGCTGCGCCTCCACAGAAGAGCCGCGGGGTCGCCCGTGAGGTGGACGACGGCGTCGATGTCCGGGAGGTTCGAGGCGAGGGCGAGGATCGGGACGGACTCCGGCCCGGTGCGCCTTCGGAAGAAGGCGTTCGCCAGGGCTGCGCCGACGAGCGTGTGCGTGACCGGGTCCATGCGGGCCGTTCAGCGGTGGCGACGGTCGAGCAACCGGGAGAGGGCGGCGATGTGATCCGGTGCCGTGCCGCAGCAGCCGCCCACGAGGCGGGCACCGTCCTCGAGTCGGCCGGACATCCAATCGGCGTAGCGCTCCGGGTCGTGACGCTCCGGGAGCTTCCAGCCGAGCCTGTCGTCGGGCTCGCCGAGATGGGCGTAAAGGCCGTGCGGCCGGCCGTTGGCCAGACGCGAGAAGCGCGGATACACCTGCTCCAGGACCTCGGGCGAGGCGCAGTTCAGCAGAACGGCGCGCAGCGCCGGACCGCCCGCGCCGATTAGGGGCGGGACGACCTCCCGCAGGGGCTCGCCGGAGAGCAGGTGCTCCGGTGCCTTCGGACAGAGACTCAGCAGGAGATCGACTCCGCAGTCCCGGGCCGCCTCGAGGGCCGCCCTGGCCTCCCGCGCCGAATTCATCGTCTCGATCAGGATCAGATCGACACCCAGATCGACCAGGAGTCGTACCTGTCGGCGGTGCTCGGACAGGCAGTCCTCCGGCGGCGGGACCAAATCCGGACGGTAGCAGTCTTCGAGCGGGGCGATGCCGCCGGCCACCAGGCAGATACGCCCCCGCGCCGCTCCGGCCCCGGCGCGGGCGGCGTCGACGGCCCGGCGGTTGAGATCCTTCCAGGCGTCCCCCCGGCCCCCTTTCCTGAGGGCCCGGAGTGTTGTCCGGAAGGTGTTGGTGACCAGGATCTCGGCGCCGGCCCGGGCATAGTCCTCGTGGATCCGGGTGAGGATCGCCAGGCCCTCGTCGTCCAGGAGAGCGTGGGCCGACCAGAGTGGCAGAGTGGTGCGCAGACCGCGCCGGGACAGCTCCGTGCCGACCGCACCGTCGAGGAGGATCGGTCGGTGCCTGGCCAGGAGCGCTTCGAAGTTCGCGTCTTCCATGTCGATCGTACGCCCGCAGCGCTTATCTTATCGCCTCCGCCCTGCGGTAGGATCGACCGGAGGGGAGCGCGATGGCCGAGGTGATGTTCGTCGGAACCAGCGACGCCTTCGGGGCGGGCGGCCGCCGACAGGCGGCGATTCTCGTCCGCTCCCCCGCGGGGTCGATCCTGCTCGACTGCGCGCCGACCACCGGGACCGGCCTCTCGGCGCTGCGCATCGAACGGCGGGAGATCGACGCGATCCTGGTCAGCCACTACCACGCCGATCACTTCGGGGGGATCCCGCAGTTCCTGCTGGCGGCGCTCCACCAGGACCGGCGCCGGAGCCCATTGCGAATCGCCGGCCCCCCGGGCATCGAGAGGCGCGTGCGCGCCGCCTCGGCCGCCCTGGGACACCCGTTCGACGATGCGAGGTGGCCGTTCCCGCTGACCTTCCAGGATCTGCGGGCCGGGTCGGAGATCGAGGTCGGTCCGGTCATGGCCCGGGCCTTCGAGGTCCGCCACGACCCCGAGGCGAGCCCGCACGGGCTGGCGATCGCCGCGGGCGCCCGGCGGATCGTCTACACCGGAGACACCGGATGGTTCGAGGCCCTGCCGGCGCACGCCCGGGGTGCGGACCTGTTCATCTGCGAGTGCACGCGCTTCGAGGCTGGTTTCGAGCACCACCTCAGCCACGCCGAGCTTTTGGAGCGGCAGGGGCAATTCGCCTGCGGGCGGATGGTCCTCACGCACTTGGGCGAAACGATGGTGTCGCGCCGCGGCTCATGCGCCTTCGAGACCGCGGACGACGGCCTGGCGATCCGGCTCGACTAGGGACGCCAGCCGTGCCGGCGCTCGGGCATCCCCGCGAAGGAGCCGACGAACCAGGAGACCAGGCTCACGACCAGGGCTCCGAGGATCGCCCAGCCGATCGAGTCGACGCCGAACCCCGGGACGAGCGCCGCGGCGAGTCCGAAGGCGGCGCCATTGACCACCACGTAGAACAGCCCGAGCGTCAGGACGGTGATCGGTAGGGTCAGGATGAAGAGGATCGGCTTGACGATGGCGTTCACGAACCCGAGGACCAAGGCCGCCACCACAAGGGCCGGAACGGAGCTGACGTGCACGCCGGGGAGGATCCAGGTGCAGACGCCAAGAGCGACGGCGATCGTGACCCAG
>JBIOWS010000169.1:0-2349 GCA_044868745.1 Candidatus Polarisedimenticolia bacterium | reverse complement strand
AGAAGCCTTGTCTACCGAGCTCGAAGCGAAGAAGAGCAGAGGCAGCCGAGTGAGCAAGACTGGATGGGTCCTCGTCTCCAGGCTCTTAGGGCGCGCTTCGACCTCAGAGAAGGTCGCGCCGTGGATGTCTTGCTGCGCTTGAAGAAGGCGATCGAGGAGGAGGCGGGAGGCATCGCAGGCGCAGAGTCCTATGCCCTCCTTGCCATTGCCGCCTTGGAAGCAGGTGATGACGAGGTCTTCACGAAGTATAGGGAGCTGGCTCGGTCCAGCGGAGTGGATGTGGCCATGCTCGAGGGGCGCAGGGCGCGGCCGCCGGCGACTTCGAAGCCGGCGTCCTGAACGGGGCCCGCAAGCACTCCACCCAGGGCGTCCGCCGGGCGCCGGGCGAAAGCCGGCGGCAGCAGTCCCGGAGCGCCGGGAGAGGATACCTTAGCGCTCCAGCCGATACGCCTCGGGCGCGGGACGCACGGAGCGCGTGAACCAGAGGGGGCGCCGCAGTCCGCCCGGCCCGGGAGCGGGGCGGGCCATCGCCAGCCACTCGCGGTACACCTCCATGGACTTGTTCGTGTCCACGTAGACGTCGGCGTAGCGATCCTCGGGGCGGGCCCTTTCGACGGTCACGCGCTGGTGCCAGCAGTGCATGCCCGAGACCGGGTCCGGTTGCACCGGAAAGGTCAGATTCTGGTGCACCCCGCCGTCGGTCCACCAGACGCGCCGGCTGTCGGGATCGGAGCTCGCGAAGGGGCGGATTCCCTCGACACGTCGCATGCGGAACTGGCCCGGGCCGACCTCTTCCTTGACCACTTTCGCGCTCGACCAGCGGTCGGTGCCGACATCCTCGAACAGGCGCCAGCGGCCGAGGTGATGCGAGCAGGCGACGATGCCCGGCCGCACGCCCTCGGTGACCCAGACCTTGTTGACGAAGTGCCCGATCCGGGTGGTGACCCGCACCAGATCGGTGGTGTCGACGCCGAGGCGTCCCGCATCCTCGGGGTGGATCCAGACAGGGTTGGTGTTCGACAGCTCATAGAGCCACTTCGAGTTCCCGGAGCGCGTGTGGATCAACGTCGGCAGCCGGAAGGTGGGGACGAGCACGTACTCGCCCTTGTCCCGGTCGAGACGGCGCCGGTGAATGTGGCTCTCGATGTAGGCCGGAAGCGCATGCTCGGGCCAGCCCCAGTCCGAGAGCGTGCGGCTGAAGATCTCCAGCCTTCGGGAGGGGGTCTTGAAGCCGACGCGCGGCCGGCCGTCGGCGACCACGCCGATGACCTCGCCCACGCCACCGGAAGCGCTCCGTCGGACGATTCCGCTCCCCGGATCGATCTCCGCTCCGTCCATGTCCTTGGGGCCGAGCTCCTTCAGGTGCTCCTGCCAGGTTCCTCGCTGGACCTCGAAGGCGCCGAAGCGACGCATGTAGGCGAGGGGCGTCAGCCCATGGCGCGCCGCCTCCTCGGGAAGGCCGGGCACGGCGTTCTCGAAGATCCAGCGGTAGTACTCGTCCACGGTGATTCGCTCCCCGGGCCGGTACGGTGACTCGAAGTATTTCCTGACTCCCAGCGAGCCGTCCGGATCGACGCGCCAGGACAGCGCGATCCAGAACTCATCCTCCTCCCAGACCTCGCCGGGATTGGCCTCGCGGGTCGAGGCCACGCGGCGGCCCATCCGTTCCATCGCCACGCGCACCACCGGCTGGCGGAAGCTGATCCACTTCGCCGCGTGCGTCTCCTGGCTCATCAAATCATGGCGCTCGGCGCCGAGGCCCGTCGGGACGACATAGTCCGCGTACTGCGCGGTCTCGCTCCACACCGGGGTGATCGCCACGTGCAGGCCGATCTTGCGCTCGTCCCGCAGCACCTTCTCCCACAGCAGCCCATCGGGATTGGTCCAGACCGGGTTGTAGACGCGGGTGAAGTAGACGTCGAGCCGCCCGCGCCCCTCCTCGAGGAAGTGGGGCAAGAGGAAGGAGAGCTCGTGGTGTGAGAGGGGATACTCGCGAGGGTACAGGAGCTCGTTCCAGACCTTTTGCGGGGGCGGCTTCAGGAAAGGAGAGGGGACGAACTTGTCCTGCGTGTTGAGGTTCGTCCCGCCGCGCGCCCCGATTCCTCCGACCAGGACCACCAGAAACTGCAGGCAGCGCGCCACCTGCCAGCCGCCGAGATTACCCGAGGCGGCGTTGCGCCAGATGTGCGAGGCGAAGGCACTCCCCGCCCGGCCGATTTCGCGGGCGACCTCGACGATGGTCGCGGCCGGGACGCCGCACTCGCGCTCCGCCGCCTCCGGAGTGGCGCCGGCGTACTGCCGCGCCAGCTCGTCGAGGAATTCCTCGAAGCGCGGCGACCGGTCCGGCCC
>JBIOWS010000168.1:0-16088 GCA_044868745.1 Candidatus Polarisedimenticolia bacterium | reverse complement strand
GGACAACACCCGGTTCTTCAAGGAGGGCTTGCGGGGGCTCGGTTTCAACACCGGCGCCTCGGTCACGCCGATTACCCCCGTCATCATCGGCTCAGGAGCCCGCGCGGCGCGCTTCTCCGATGAGCTGTTCGCGCGCGGCGTGTTCGCCCAGGGGATCTTCTACCCCATGGTCGCCGAGGAGAAGTCGCGAGTGCGCACGATCGTCATGGCCACGCACACGCGTCGGGATCTCGAGGAAGCGCTCGGAGCGTTCGAGGAGGTCGGCCGGCTGGTCGGGGTGATCTGAGAAGCTCAGTCCCGCCCAGACAAACTCAGGTTCTCGGGAAGGGGATCGGGTCGGGAGAAATAGACATCGGGAAGCGTCTCGTAGACCTGCAGGATCGGGTGGCTGATGCGCACTGTGCCTTCCTTACGCTGTGACACCTTCTCCGCAGCCAGCAAAATCTTGCCATAGCGGGCCCAGCCCTTCCAATCCCATACGGTCGGCTCACGGCCGGGTGGGTCGTCCTGCAGGACGTAGGACCAGCGGTCCATCAGGTGGGTCTGACGATTGATGAAAGCCCAGTAGCGGTCTCCAGGCGTCAGCCCGACCCCGTCGAACGTCAAAAGGACCCGGTCATAGACGCGGCCGTCGCGATTTTCCTCCCCGGCGTCATGCAAACGAACTCCCGGATCTTTCATCTTGTAAGGCATCAACAGCCAGTAGGTGTCGTTGATCCAAGCCTCGTAGGCCTCTTCGAGCAGAGGCTTGGCCGCCGCCGGCTCCAGCCGGGTCCCTCCCCTGTAGGCTTCCCCAACTCGGGTCCCGACGTTCAGCAGGACGACGCGCGCACTGCCGTCAGTCTCTGACGCCTCGTAGCGCAGTCGGCCCCCCCAGCGATCCCAGAGGTGGGTCCGATACGCAACCCGACGCCCTGCCTTGTCGACCGCGAAGGCGAAGCGAAGGAAGTGCGTCTCGTCCCAAGCCCTCTGACCGCCCAGGGCCGCCATCACCAGGTCCGCGAGCGATACGGCCTGAGGGTCGGATTGTCGCGGATCGAACGCCTGCGGCGACCCGTCCGCCGCGGCCCACAGGGAGACCAAGGCCAGCGCGCAGACCGCCGTGACCGCCGACCGTCGCATTAGCCTACTTCCTGTCCACGCGACGCTGGCCCTTGAAGCGCCTGTCCGTCTCGTCCATCACCTGAAGGATCTTCCGCAGTCCGGCCGCGATCTCACCGACCGGCTGGGCGCCGTCGGGAGCGGTATCGGTGGCCGGCTCGAAGAGCTCCGCGAGCACCCCCTCGCCTCCAGCCATGCCCAGCTTCTTTCGCGCGCCGGCGATCGTGTACCCCTCTTGATACAGTAGCTTCTTGATCTCCAGCACAAGGTCGATGTCTCTCCTCCGATAGAGCCTCTGACCGGTGCGGCTCTTCTTCGGCGCCAACTGCGGGAACTCGGACTCCCAGAACCGCAGCACGTACGGCTGCGTGTCAGTGAGCTCGCACACTTCACCGATCTTGTAAAAAAGCTTGCGCGGGATGACGTCAGCCATCCGACCGACCGCCGCCCCGTACGGTGCTGTTCAGGCTCCTCACGATCAAACGGGAAGGTCGAAACACTGGGCGTCGCGTGGCGGAAATCGGGATCGTCTCCCCCGTTCTCGGGTTGCGTCCGAGGCGCGGGCCGCGCTTCAGGACTTTAAAAGTTCCAAAGCCGCTGATCAGGACCGGCCGACCGGCGGCGAGCACCGTCCTGATCTTCCCGAAGATCAGATCGACCAGTCGCGTAGCCTCGCGGCGAGACAGTCCACCGTGGATGCTGTAGACAACCTTCGCCAGGTCCGCTTTGGATCGCCCCATGTGGTCCCGTCGGGAAGGGCTCGCAGAAAGCTCATGTATCCTATGAGACACCCCAGAGGATGTCAAGGCCAGCTCTATACAATTGACACTCAGACCCGGCCATAGCGATCCTCAAGGCGAACGACGTCCTCGAGCTCTGGCGTGCTGACCTCGAACAGCGTGCAGTCGGTCACCCCCTCCATCCTGTGCCGTGTCCGGGGTGCGAACCGCACCGCCTCCCCCGGGGTCATGAGCCTCTCGACGAGCCGGCCATCGCATTCAAGCATTAGTTTAAGAGTCCCTTCGAAAACATAGATGGTTTCGTCCTTTTTCTCATGGTACTGCAGGCTCAGGGACTCTCCTTCCCGGATCCGGATGATCTTCCCAGCGTACGATTCGGTGCGGGCGAAGAGGATCTCCTCCCCCCACGGTTTCTGGATCCGTCGGGGCGTCATCGAGTCCCCCTCAGAGCGGGAATCTGTTCCGCGGGTGAAAGAACCCCGACGCGTCGGCGCAGGGTCGCCTCCACCTCCGCGGCAGTGTCGAGCCGCAGCGCTTCCTCCACGGCAGCGCGCGCCTCGGCGATCGACAGGGCCCGGATGAGGTTCTTGGCGGCGGGAATCGATGCCGGATTCATGCTGAGCTCGTTGATCCCGAGGCCGAGCAGCGCCACGAGCGCAACCGGTCTTGCGGCCATCTCGCCACACACCGACACACGCCGGCCGGCGGCGCCCGCGGCTTCGGCGACCTGGCGCAGGAGCAACAGGATCGCCGGGTGGAGCGGCTCATAGAGGTATGAGACCGCTTCGTTTCCGCGATCGATCGCCAGCGCGTACTGGATCAGGTCGTTCGTACCGATGGAGAAGAAGTCGACCTCCTTCGCCATACGCTCTGCGATCAGGGCGGCCGACGGCACTTCGATCATGATGCCCAGGGGAACGTCTGGTTCGAAAGCAACCCTGTCCCTGCGCAGTTCCTCCCGGACGGCGTCCACGATCGCGCGGGCTCGACGCAACTCCTCCAGACCGCTCACCATCGGGAACATCATGCGCACCCTGCCGTGCACCGCCGCTCTGAAGATGCCTCTCAACTGGGCACGGAACACGTCCTCGTGCCTCAGACACAGTCGAATTGCCCGGAGCCCGAGGACCGGGTTGCTCTCCCGGCGCCCGCCCAGGACAGACGGGTACTTCTCGCCTCCCACGTCGAGCGTCCGGATGACAACCTCATGGGGGAGCGCCTGCTCCGCGAGCTCGCGGTAGACCCGGTAGTGTCGCTCCTCGTCGGGCAGGAACGGCGGCTCGCGGAGGAATAGAAACTCGGAGCGGTACAATCCGACCCCTTCCGCGCCGTAGCGCCGCGCCGACCGCATCTCCTCCGGGAGCTCGATGTTCGCGAGCAGGCGCACGCGCGCTCCCTCGCGCGTCACAGCAGGGAGGTCCCGCAACATCGATAGGTCGGATTCCTGTCGCATCAGGCTGGCCTGACGATCGCGCCACACGGCGATTTCCCCGTCCGGAGGATCTTTCAGGATGACACCTCCTGAGCCGTCCAGCACCAACAGGTCGCCCGTACGCAACCGGGTGCTGGCGTCTCGCAGTCCGGCCACCGCCGGTATGCCGAGGGCGCTCGCGATGATGGCGGTGTGCGAGGTCGGTCCCCCGCCATCGATCGCCAGCCCGATCACGTGCTCACGGTCCAGACTGGCGGCGTCCGACGGCGTCAGCGAGGAACTGACCACGACGACATCCTCCTTCAGCTCCGCCAGGTCGTGCCGCCGCGTGCTGCCGGTGAGGAGCGCCTGCACGCGCGCCTCGACGTCTTCAATATCCGTCCCCCGGTCCTTGAGGCCGGGGTCTCCGAGCTGCGCGAACACCTGAGTGTAACGTCCGACCACCGTCCTGAAGGCCCACTCGGCGTTGACCCGCTCGCGGCGGATGAGCGCCACCGCCTCCTTGAGCAAAACGCGATCCTTCAGGATCAGGATCTGCGCTTCGAACACGCGCGCATAGGTCTCGCCCGCCTCGACCTTGAGCCGATCGCGCAGCTTGCGGAGCTGCCCCCAGGCGCGTCGCACGGCACGCCGCAACCGCGTCACTTCCCTCTCGGCCTCGCCTGGCGGGACATCGAGGCGGAAGACCGCGACGTGGGGTCCCTCGAGGACCAGGGCGCGGCCGAGGACGATCCCGGGAGAGACGCCGATGCCCCGCAGGACCACGGCTCCCCCTCCCTCCCCTGCGGATGCCATCAGCGCTCCTCTCCGAACCGCGCCGCCACCAAGTCTACGAGCGTCCTGAGCGCCTCCTGCTCGTCCGCGCCGTCGGCGGCGATCGTGAGCCGGGATCCCTCTTCACCGAGGAGTGCCAGAAGGCCGAGGATCGACTTCCCGTCCGCCGTCCGACCGTTTCGCGTCACGAAAATGCGACACCTGAAGCGACTCGCGACCTGGACGAAGCGTGCGGCCGCCCGGGCATGCAGGCCCAGGGCATTGGCGATCACGACATCATGACGCACCATCAAAGACCGTCTGCCCCCCCGGAGGGATTCAGGTACTCTGTGGCGAGCGCGATCGATCGCTGGCCTTGCTCCTTGATGCGCGCCGCCGCCTCCTTCAGCGGGTATTTGTCGCGGATATTGGCGAACTTGATCAGCATCGGCAGGTTGACGCCGGTTAGGATCTCAACCCCCTCCTTGAGAAAAGACAGCGTCACATTCGTGGCGGTCCCGCCGAACATGTCGGTCAGGATCAGCACTCCGCCCCCAGGATCCACCTCCGTGATTGCCTGCTCTACCGCCTTGCGCGCCGCCGCCAAGTCGTCGTCCCAGCCGATGGTCAGGGGCCGCACACCCTCCACCCGGCCGACGATCCGTTCAAGCGCACGCACGAGCTCGAACGCCAGCCCGCCGTGCGTGATCACCAGAAGCCCGAAGCGCACCTCGCCGGCCGCCTCGGCGACCAGGCCCATCACTCCCTCTCCAAATCGCGATGGGAGGCCTTGACTGCATACCCGCTCTCCCGCAGGGCGGCGCTGATTGACTCCGCCATCGCCACCGATCGGTGTCGGCCGCCCGTGCAGCCGATCGCCACCGTCAGGTAGCTTTTCCCCTCCCGGATGTATTTCGGGATGAGAAACGAGACGAGGTCCACGACGCGACCGCGGAACTCCCGATACTCGGGGCTCTCCTCCAGGTACGCCACGACCTCGGGGTCCAGCCCGGTCTTCCCTCTCAAACCGTCAACGAAGAAGGGATTCGGCAGGAACCGGGTGTCGAATAACAGGTCGGACTCGGTCGGCACTCCGTGCTTGTACCCGAACGACACGAGTGAGATCACCAGCGGTTGCATACCCGGCTGCGGCGCGAAGTGATCCTGAATGTAGCGCCGCAGCTCGTGCACGTTGAACTGGCTCGTGTCGATGATCAGGTCGGCCAGATCCCGCAGCGGAGCCAGGGCCTGGCGCTCGCGTCGGATCCCCTCCTCGATCGATGCACTGCCGGCGAGAGGGTGCGGCCGGCGGGTCTCCGAAAAGCGCCGGATCAAGACATCGTCCTCCGCCTCGAAGAAAAGCAGGCGCACCCGCCGTGACTCTCCCCGGCGCAGGGCGTCAAATATCGACGGAAATTCTCTCAGAAAGGTTCCCTCGCGGACGTCGACCACCAGGGCGGCCCGTGCGATGTCCTGGCGGGAGCGCGCGCACAGATCGGCGAACACAGGGATGAGGGTGACCGGTAGATTGTCCACGCAGAAGGCCCCCATGTCTTCGAAGGCCCGAATCGCCAGACTCTTCCCCGAACCCGACAGGCCGGTAACGACGACGATCTCTAGGTCCTGAGCGGAGCCGCCCCCGGATGCAAACCTCACCTCTTCCTCCCCAGCGCGCTGTGAATTCTGCCGGCCAGCTCCTTGGCAGCGTGATATCCCTTGCGCTTCAGAAGGTGGTGCCGCGCCGCGACCTCAAGGAGGATGGAGAGGTTACGGCCCGGGCCGACGGGCATTTCGATGAACGGCAGCTCCACGCCGAGCAGCGTGTAAAGCTTCTCGTCCAGACCGAGGCGATCGTAGTCCTTGCCTTTCTGCCACGGGTCGAGCTTCACGACAAGGTCGATGTCCTTGCGCTCGCGCACCGCCGCCACCCCGTAGAGGTCCTTGATGTTAAGGATGCCCAGACCACGCAGTTCCATGTGGTAGCGGCTGACCTCGGGACCGGAGCCGTTCAGGACCGCGCCCACCCGCCGCACGGCGACCGTGTCGTCGGAGACCAGGCGGTGCCCCCGGAGGATGAGCTCAAGCGCCGACTCGCTTTTCCCGACGCCGCTCTCACCGAGGATCAGCACGCCGACCCCGTAGATGTCGATCAGCGTGCCGTGGACGGTCACGGAGGGCGCCAGGCGATCTTCGAGATATCGCCCCAGGACGTCGGCAAGGCGCTCGGTGGACTGCTCAGCCACCAGGAGGGGGAGGCCGTGGGTCTCCGCCGCGGCCAGAAGGTCGGGATGGGCGGCGGCGGTGTCTGTAAGGATCAGGCAGGCCACCTCCGCCAGGCCGATCCGATCCAGAAGATGGCGGCGCTGCTCCTGGGAGATCTGCGCCAAATAGGCCACCTCACTACGCCCGAGAATCTGCACCGTCCCGGCCTGGAGCGATTCCGGCTGACCCGCCAGCGCCAGGCCAGGCCTCTCCACAACGGCGGCGGTGATGGGGCGATGGAGGCCCGAGGACCCGGCGAGCAGGCGCAACTTCAAGTCCGGGAGTGGCTGGGAGAGGAGATCGTCCACCGGGAGAGTGGGACGGGGCGCGTCGCGCTGGCTCAAACAGTCCCTCCGCGCACCGACACCTGTGCGGTCCGGAGCGCTCCCGGCAAACCCGGAAGTCACGGGCATTCTATGGGATACGCCCCCTGCTGTCAAGAAAGCGCCGAGGATTCCCCGATTGACGCCCCGGGGTCCAGGTGGTATCTTTCCGGGCGCGATTGGCGGTGTCTTCACGGCCCGGACGGAGCGCGCATGGCATCGAAGAAGGTGGTGCACATCATCGGGACTGGGACAATCGGCGAGCCGCTGATCGGTCTGTTTGCCGAGAAGAAGGATTCGCTGGGATTCGATGAGGTCACTTTTCATAAGCGGACCCCTCTGCTGACCGACCGGTCGAAGGTGATCAACCTGCTCCGCAGGGGAGCGAGGCTGGTGTGCGATGACTCCGCGCGCCGCGGTTTTCGCGAACTCGGGGTCGAGCCGACCTACGAGCACCACGAGGCGCTCCGCCAGGCGACCGTGGTGATCGACTGCACCCCTTCCGATGTCGGGCTGCAGAACAAGAAGGAGATCTACGAGAAGTACGCCCACAACACGCTGGGATTCATCGCGCAGGGATCGGAGTTCGGCTTCGGAAAGATGTACGCCAGGGGCATCAGTGACCGGACGCTGAAGCACGGAGTCGACCAATACATCCAGGTGGTCTCCTGCAACACGCATAATCTTGCGGTCCTAATCGATCTCATCGGCCTGCGCGACGGGGGTGAGGACAATTTCGGCGAAGGCCGCTTCACCTGCATCCGAAGGGCCAACGATATCAGCCAGGAGAGCTCTTTCGTGCCTTCCCCGCAGGTCAATCGGCACAAGGATGAGCGCTTCGGCACGCACCACGCCCGGGATGCCTGGCATCTGTTCAACGCCCTCGACTACGACCTGAACCTGTTCTCCTCGGCCCTGAAGGTGAACAGCCAGTACATGCACGCCATCCACTTCAACATCAGGGTCAAGAGACCGACGTCCGTCGAGGCGATCCTCGACGCCTTGAAGACCGACGACCGGATGGCCCTGACCTACAAGCAATCCGCCAATGCGGTGTTCTCCTTCGGCCGGGATTACGGCCATTACGGACGAATCCTCAATCAGGCCGTGCTGATCGTCCCGTCCCTGACGGTGCACAACCGGCACGAGGTGGTCGGCTTCTGCTTCACTCCCCAGGACGGCAATGCGCTGATCAGCAGCGTCGCCGCGGCCTGCTGGTTCGTCTACCCGGAATCTTACGAGCAGAAGCTGAATTGTTTGAGAGATTCGATATTCAGCGAAGTCTGAGCGGGAAAACTAGCCCTCGTACTTCTTCATGACCAGCGCCGCGTTCGTCCCACCAAAGCCGAACGAGTTGTTCAGGGCGTAGCGCACCGGCATCTTCCGCGCCTCGTTGGGCACGTAATCGAGATCGCATTCGGGGTCAGGGTTCGTGTAGTTGATCGTCGGAGGGACGAGGTCATGGTGGACCGCGAGCGCCACGATGGCGGTCTCCAGCCCGCCCGCTCCTCCGAGGAGGTGCCCCGTCATCGACTTCGTGCTGCTCACCGCCACCTTGCGCGCGCTGCCTCCGAAGACCTTTTTGATCGCTCGGGTCTCCGCCACGTCTCCCTGGGGCGTCGAGGTGCCGTGAGCGTTGACATAATCGATCGCCGATGGGTCGACACCCGCATCCGCGATCGCCCTGATCATGACTCGGATCGGTCCGTCCCCATCCTCGGCCGGGGCCGACACGTGATAGGCGTCCCCCGATAGCCCGTAGCCCGCCACCTCGGCGTAGATCCGAGCGCCGCGGCGGACGGCATGCCCCAGTTCCTCCAGGATCACGATCCCCGCTCCCTCGCCGATCACGAAGCCGTCGCGATCCGCGTCGAACGGGCGGGAGGCCGCCGGCGGGTCGTCGTTCCGGGTTGAGAGCGCGCGCATGGCGCTGAACCCTCCGACGCAGAGCGGGGCGATCACGCCTTCGCAGCCCCCGGCGATCATCACGTCGGCGTCGTTCCTCTTGATGATCTCGCGGGCATCCCCGATGGCGTGCGTGCCGGTCGCGCACGCAGTACAGGCAGCCTGGTTGGGCCCCTTGGCTCCATAGCGAATCGAAACCTGTCCGGAGGCCATGTTGACGATGAGACCTACGATGAAGAAGGGCGATACGCGCCGAGGTCCTTCCCGGAGCAGGGTCGCGTGCTGCCGCTCGATTGAGGGGAGGCCTCCGATCCCTGAGCCGATGTAGACCCCCACTCGGTCTGATTCAGATGTGGTCACCTGGAACGAGGCGTCCCGCATTGCGATCTCGGAAGCCGCCATTGCATAATGAATGAACAAATCCATCTTCTTGACGTCCTTCTTCGAGACCCAGTCTTCCGCATTGAAGCCCTTCAGCTCACCGGCGATTCTGCATGGGTAGTCGCTCGCGTCGAAGCGGGTGATCGGCCCGATCCCGCTCTTTCCGTGGATCAGAGCCTGCCAGTTTTCCTGGTTGCCGATCCCCAGAGGCGAAACCATCCCCAGCCCTGTGATGACGACCCGACGATCCATGACTCGCTCGGCCTCCGCGCCACGCCGCTAGGCGTGGGTCTGGATGTACCTCACTGCGTCACCCACCGTGTGGATCTTCTCGGCGTCCTCATCGCTGATCTCGATCTTGAAGGCCTCCTTGAGCGCCATGACCAGTTCCACCGTGTCGAGTGAATCCGCCCCCAGGTCGTTGACGAATGACGCCTCCTGCGTTACCTCCTCGGGATCGACCCCGAGCTGCTCGACGATGATCCCCTTGACCCTTTCCTCGATGCTCTGCGCCATCTGTCCTCCTCCAGCTAGGTCGCGCCGCCCGGTCACTCCGGGCTTCCTCCACCGGCCGTGCCGCTGCGGCGCTCTCCCCGGCAGGCCGATTATTGTTCGCTGCAAGCTACATGTAAAGACCGCCGCTGATGTTCATTACCTCGCCGGTGATGTACGCCCCACCTGGACCTATCAGGAACGCAATTCCGGCCGCCACGTCTTCCGGGGTCCCGAGCCGCTGGAGAGGGATGAGCTCGGCCATCCGGGCCCTGGCCTCCTGCCCCATCCTGCGCGTCATGTCGGTGTCGATGAATCCAGGAGCGACTGCGTTGACGGTAATGCCCCGAGAGGCGACCTCGCGCGCCAGCGATTTGGTGAATCCGACCAAGCCCGCCTTGGCGGCGCAATAATTCGCCTGACCCGGGTTTCCCATCAGACCGACGACCGAACTGATGTTGACGATGCGACCGTGCCGCGCTTTGATCATCGCCGGCAGCGTCGCCCGTGTCACCTCGTACGCCCCCGTCAGGTTGACCTGGATCACACGGTCCCAATCGCGGCGCCGCATCCTCAAGAGAAGCCCGTCGGCCGCCACCCCTGCGTTGTTGACCAGGTGGTCTATCCGCCCGAAGACCTGGAGCGCCTGCGCCACACCGGCCGCCACGGACTCCGGATCGGCCACATCCATGGGGATGGCCCGCGCCCTCACCCCCTGGGCCTCGCAGGCGCCCGCCACCAATTCCAGATCGTGACTCCGCCGCGCCGTGACGACGAGGTCTGAGCCGCGCGCGGCGAGGAGCAGTGCCGCCGCTTTGCCGATACCGCTCGAGGCGCCCGTCACCAGGCTCACGCGCCCCGACAGCTCCCGGCCCGCGCCGGTCATCGATGTTCTCCTTCGGGGATGGTTCCAAGGACCGCCCGGGCGGCCTCCAGGCTCTCCACGTCCGCCACGTTCAGGAGAGCCAGGCCCGGAGCGATCCTTCGGGCGAGTCCCGTGAGGACCCGTCCTGGGCCCACCTCCACTGCGGCCTCGACGCCCATCTTCTTCATCTGGAGGATGGTCTCCACCCACCGCACCGGCGCTGTCACCTGCCGCACCAGGGCCTTGCGAAGCGCCTCGGCCTCGGTCGCAGGCCGGGCATCGACATTCAGGATTACCGGGAAGGAGGCGTCTCGGAGCGGCAGCGACTCCAGATCGGCTGCCAGCCTGATCGCGGCCGGGGCCATCAGCGCACAGTGAAAGGGAGCGCTCACGGGGAGGCGGACCACTTTCTTGACGCCGCGGCTCCGGCCGAGCGCGGCCAAACGGTCCACCGCCGACGTCGAGCCCGCGACGACTGTCTGGTCGGGCGCATTCAGGTTTGCAGCCTGCAGGACCTCGTCGCCGGCGGCCTCACGGCAGAGCGTCTCCACCTGATCCAGCGAGGCGCCGAGCAGCGCCGCCATCGCCCCCTGGCCAGGCGGGACAGCCTCCTGCATGTACTCTCCCCGGCGTCTCACAGTCCGGACGGCGTCCTCCAGGGAGAGGGATCGCGCGGCCACCAAGGCCGTATATTCTCCGAGGGAATGCCCCGCTGCGCAGGCGATCGTCCCCTCCCATCCGGATGGCATGAGCACCCGCATCGCCTCCAGTGCGGCCACGGACGTAGCGAGCACGGCGGGCTGGGTCATGGCGGTCAGGCGGAGCTGGTCCTCGGGGCCCTCGAAGCAGGCACGGCTCAGCGAGAACCCCAGTGCGCGATCGGCGCGCTCGAAGACGGCCCTGGCTGCAGGCGAGGCGTCGTGCAGTGCCTTGCCCATCCCGACCGACTGGCTCCCCTGGCCAGGGAAGAGAAGAGCGATCCGCCGGAGTCCGGAGGTCACCAGCCCCACTTGCAGGCGGCGGCGCCCCAGGTCAGGCCCGTCCCAAACGCCGCGAACAACAGGTTGTCCCCCTTGCGGACACGATCGCCCCGCACCGCTTCATCGAGCGCGACGGGGATCGAGGCGGCCGAGGTGTTCCCGACGCGGTCGATGTTGACATACACCTGATCCTCCCGCAGGCCGAGGCGGCTGCCCACGGCGTCGATGATCCTGCGGTTGGCCTGGTGCGGGATGAAAAGGTCGATGTCCCCGGGCGTGAGACCAGAGCGCTGCAGGACGTCCCGCGACGTCTCTTCCATCGAGCGCACGGCCATCTTGAATGTCTCATTGCCGCGCATCCGGATGAAGTGCCGTCGCTCGGCCACGGTGTGCGCCGAGGCCGGCTCGCGCGTTCCGCCCGCCGGGACGTAGATGAAGTCTGCCATTTTGCCGTCCGCTCGCATTGACGTCGCCAGTACACCGTAGGGATCCTCTCCTGGCGTCAGCACCACGGCCCCTGCGCCGTCGCCGAACAGCACGCAGGTAGTTCTGTCAGTCCAATCGGTGAACTTCGAGAGTAGCTCGGCCCCGATGACGAGGACCGTCTGGTGGGTGCCTGAGGTCACGAACCGATCAGCCACAGCAAGGGCGTAGATGAAGCCCGAACAGCCTGCGCCCAGGTCGAAGGCCGCGGCCTCGCGGGCCTTCAGGTTTTCTTGGATGATGCAGGCAGTGGCCGGGATCGGCATGTCCGGTGTGACCGTGGCGCAGATGATCAGGTCCAGCTTTCCGCCCGGAATTCCGGCCGCCTTGAGCGCCTCTTCCGCGGCTCGGGTCGCGAACAGCGACATCGGCTCGTCCTCGCCCGCCACGCGGCGCTCGCGGATCCCGGTGCGCGTGGTTATCCACTCGTCGGAGGTGTCCACCATCCTCTCGAGGTCGGTGTTCGTCAGGATCCGGCTCGGCAAGGCGGAGCCGGTTCCGCGGATGACGGCGCGTCGCACCACGTCAATCTCCCGCCTGCAGGGACGACTCGCCGGAGAGCGGAAGCCCTGGTCCGCCGGCCGTGATTTTCAGGACCTCATCGTGGATCCTGTCATTGACCCTGTTGCGCACGAAATCGAGCGTCACGCGGACGGCGTTCTTGATGGCGCGTGCCGAGGACCCGCCGTGGCAGATGATCGCCGCCGCCCGAACCCCGAGGAGCGGCACCCCTCCGTACTCGGCGTAATCCACCTTCTTGCGAAAGTTGCGGAACGCGGGTCGCGCCAGGAGGTACCCCACTTTGGCCATGAGCGATTTCGAGATCTCCTCCCTCATGAAGTGCAGGATCGCTTCTGCGGCACTCTCAACCGCCTTGAGCGAGACGTTGCCAATGAAGCCGTCGCAGACGATCACGTCGGCCTCACCGTTGAAGATGTCCCGCCCTTCCACGTTACCGATGAAGTTGAGAGGGGCCTCCTTCAGGATTCTGAATGTCTCCCGTGTGACCTCGTTCCCCTTGCTGTCCTCTTCGCCGATGCTCATCACCCCGACGCGTGGGTTGGGGATACCGAGGACCTCGCGTGCGTACAAATGGCCCATCAGGGCGAACTGCACCAGGTGCTCTGGCCGGCAGTCGATGTTGGCGCCCACGTCCAGCCAAACGGAGCGCCCCTTGAGGTTGGGGACCACCGCGCACAATGCGGGGCGTTCGACGCCCTCAAGGACGCCGCAGATCATCTTCACCGTGGTCATGACCGCCCCCGTGTTACCCGCGCTCACGATCCCCTGCGCACGGCCGTCGCGAACCATCGTTGCCGCGACGCGAATCGAGGAGTCCTTCTTACGCCGGAAGGCGGTGACCGGTGACTCGTCCATCCCTACGACCTCGCTGGCGTTGACGACCTGGATTGGCAGTCCCGAGGCCTGATGTTTGGCGAGCTCGGATTCGATCTCGGCGGATCGGCCGACCAGAAGGAAGTGCGCTCCGTACTCCCGAGCTGCGAGCACGGCTCCCGCCACCGGGTGCGCCGGAGCATAGTCGCCTCCCATGGCATCGAGTGCGATCGTGATCTCTACGGGAATCGACACGCGCCTCCGTTCGAGGGGGGCGGCTCCTGCGGGCCTGAGGCGGCCGGGGTGAGTTGGAAACCCCGCCTTACGCCTCCCCGGCCTCGATGACCTCCCTGCCCTTGTAGTATCCGCAGTGCGGGCAGACCCGGTGCGGCAGCTTGTCCTCGTGGCAGTTCGGGCACGTGGAGACGGACGGGCGGCTGAGCCTGTCGTGGGCGCGCCGCTTGTCGCGGCGGGCGCGTGAGTGACGTCGCTTGGGGTTTGGCATCGGCTGAGAGTTCCGGTAATTTTAGAGGAGCTTTTTCAGGACCAGGAGTCGGGGATCCTCAGCCCTCTCCTCCTGGCAGTTGCACGCATCCTGATTCAGATTCGTGCCGCAACGCGGACAGAGCCCGTGGCACTCCGCGCTGCACAGGGGTTTGAGTGGCAGGCCGAGATAGACCTGCTCGGTCAGAACCTGTCCAAGATCGATCCTCTGGCCGTCAAACTGGTTCACCGTGATGCGGTCCTCATCGACGCGGCTCTCCCCCTTCTCGAAGGTCTCCGGTCGCGTGGTGTAGGCCAAATCAAAGTGCAGATCGAGCGCCAGCGGGTAGGTGTCGAGGCATCGGCTGCAGGGAAGCCTCGCTACGGTCGCCAGCTCGCCGGTGAACGAGACTCCATCCTGTTCGCGTCGCAGCTCGCCGGTGAGGCGGACGGCATCAATCTGCACGACTTCGCCCTCTCCGAGAGGTAACTGGAAGGCGTCAACGGTGCGCTCAACGAGCAGCCCCTCGGGCCCTATCTCCTTTGTTTCTATGAACATCACGGGATGATCCAACCGGACCACGAATTATAGCACGCCCCTTCCACTTGTCAATCAGGGCGTCCGGAGGGATCTCAAGCCTTGATTCTGGCAAGTTCTCTGAGGCCCTGCTGAGCCTCGGCGTGCGTGGGTACGAGCTCCAGCGCCCTCTCGTACTCCCTCTTCGCCTTGGCGTACAGGTTGTGCCGACGATAAAAATCCCCCAGAGTGACGAAATGGCTGGGATTGAACGCCTCGAGCTCCGTGGCGCGGTGCAGTGCCTGTTCGGCCCTCCTCTGCCAGCGATAGTCCGGGTTGCGCGCCAGCGCCTGGCCGAGTAGGCTGAATACACCGGCGTTCTTTTCGCTGTAGGTGCTCGCAAACTCGCAATAGCGGATACAGTTGAAAAAGTCCCCCATCTTCCAGTAATCGCGCGCCTTCGCGAAGAACTGCTCCGACATTCGCGCGCGTTCCTCTTCAACGGACTGCTTTTCGGTTTTGGTCAGCTCCTTGCGCAGGGACAGCGCCTCGAGGTCGAGACTGACCACGCGTTCGGTCGTGGCGCCGGCCGCCCGGGCCGCTCCCAGCTTCTGGGAGCGCACTGCCAAAAAGGCCTCAAGGAGGCGCGCTTCGATGATCTGCAGTTCTTCTTTGAGATCCTGTTGTACCTTCTTCATGAAGCGTGAGAGCTGGAAACGCTCCTTGCGCTCAACATAGGCGATCTTCACCTGGTCCGGCGTCGCATCCTCGGCGAGCCCGAGAAGGGCGAGGGAAGGACCCTCGCGCGCCAGACGATAGAATTCGGAGATCTCCGCTCTCTCGCGCTCCTCGCGCCGGCGCTTTTCCTCCTCACCCTTTACCAGATCGCGGCAGCTCAGCGAACCGGACCCGATCGCCGGCACGAAATGGGCCAGGCCCAGGATCAGGAGGCCGAACAAGAAGCGCGTGGCGGCCTCCTCTTCCGAGGACGGTGTCTGGGCGAGGATGTCGCGCAGCTTGGTCTGACCGTCGATGCGGGAGACCAGGAATCCCTCCACCGCAGTCAGGCTCAGCTGGTCAAACGGGAGGTAGAGCTGATCGGAAAGCCGCAGGGCGCGGTCCTGGCGCAAGAGCGCATCCTTGATCTGCTCGAACCCCGACATCGATCGAAGCGCTCTGATGATTAGTTCGAAGCTGACGATGACGTTCGTCTCGAGCGTCCCGGCGGCGACCGGCTTCTCCTCGAAACGGTACTCCAAATCCTCCCAGCGGAACAGGGCGGTGAGAATCATCTGTGACAGCTCGCGGTTGGCGCTCTGGAGTGCCGCCGGCGTGAACAGGCCGCGCTTCAAGAGCGCCTCGGCCGCTTGCTGGTCGTCCAGGCCCTTGACGGCCTCGGCCTCCTCCGACCGCACGATATTGCGCTCCGCCAGGAAGGCAGGGAGGCGCTCCTCGTCGAGCGAGGAGGTCACCGTCAGGATCATGCCGCGATCGAGAACGATCCTCTTCTCAACGCCGCTCCGGCCCAGGATCAGGATGCCTGTTCGTTCGTCCAGGTAGAGATCGCGGATGACCTCAGCAAGGGCCGGCGGCCCGCAGAAGCCTCTGATCGCGGGGGCAGAATTGGGCGCAGGGGATGTGGCAGGCAACCGACTCTCCGTGCAGAAGCCGCGCTCCGGCTCGCTCAGAAGATAGAGCGACCCGCGGGCACCGTCAAGCGCCGGACGCTCCGGCGATCTGTCGTCCCGCCCTGGGCTCCGTGTCCACCTGCCCCTCGGGACCACGAAGTCGCAGGGCCACAAAGACCACGGTCCCTTCCCCCGGCCGGCTCTTCAGCCAGATGCGACCACCGTGACATTGCACCGCCAGCCGGCAGAAGGTCAGCCCGAGGCCCGAGTCATACATCATCCGCTGGCTGCCGTCCGGCTCCCCAGCGACAAACTTGTCGAAGATGCGAGGCTGCAGCTCCTCGGGGATGCCTTCCCCGGTGTCGCTGATGATCAGGATCAGTTCTTCCCCTTCCTGTCTGGCGTCGA
>JBIOWS010000167.1:0-4422 GCA_044868745.1 Candidatus Polarisedimenticolia bacterium | reverse complement strand
CTGGGTCCGCGTCGGTGCGGTGGAGCGCGTGTGATCGGTCTGTACCTGCATGTCCCGTACTGCACCGTGCGCTGCAGCTACTGTGACTTCTACCTGGTGCCGGCGAGGGGAAGGGATCTCGCCGCCTACGCCTTAGCCCTGTGCGGCGAAATCAGGGCCGTCGGGCTTCCGCTACGCGGCAGGGCGGCGGACACCGTGCACTTCGGAGGCGGAACGCCGTCGCTCCTCCCCGCGCCCCTGTTGTTCAGGGTGCTCGAGGCGCTCCGGTCGGTTTTCCGGCTGGCAGAGGACGCGGAGATCGGTCTGGAGGTCAACCCGGAGGACCTCGATGCGGGCCGACTCGAGGCTATGGTCGCGCTCGGAGCTAACCGGATCTCCGTCGGGGTGCAGTCGCTGGACGATCGCCGGCTGGCCCTGCTGCGACGCCCGCACACGGGCGCGCAGGCAATTGCGGCCATCCAGCGGGCGCGGCGTTCGAAAGTGCGCAGCCTCGGAGCGGACCTGATCCTGGGGCTTCCGGGTCAGCAGCATAGCGAGGCTCTCGAGGGAGTGCGGCGGCTCGAGGAGGCCGGGGTGGATCACCTTTCCCTGTACATCCTGGAGATCCACGCGCGAACCCGGCTGGGTCGGCACGTGGCGCTGGGGAGGAGCGTGCCGATGGCGGACGACTCAGTCGCCGCGCTCTACGAAGATGCGGCCGACCTCCTCGTCGGGCGCGGCTTCGAGCACTATGAGATCTCCAGTTTCGCCCGGCCCGGCCACAGAAGCCGGCACAACCTCAAATACTGGACCGACGAAGACTATCTGGGATTCGGCCCGGGGGCGCACTCCTATGCGTTGGGTCGCCGCTGGTCAAACGCACCCCGCCTCGAGTCCTACGTGGCCTCGGGAGGCACCGGCGCGGGGCGCACAGAGGACCCCCAGCCTGCCTGTGTGCGCGGCGCGGAGGCGCTGTCCGCGGGGTTGCGTATTTCCGACGGCGTGGACCTCGTGGCGCTGCGTCGCCGCTATGGGCCGGGCGTCCCTGCTCCCGACGACGCGATCATCGTCGACCTGGTCAGGGCCCGACTCCTCGAGCGCTCGGGGGATCGCCTCCGACTGACGCGCCGCGGGAGGCTGGTGTCGAACGAGATCTTCGAACGCCTCCTGCCCGATGCAGCTCAGTTGATGTAGCCCAGGGATTTCAGCCTCTCCCGCTCCTCCGGCGAGACTTGGGGGGGCGCTCCCGCCCCCGGATCGTAGTCCACGAACCGGTGCAGCTCGCCGATCAGGCGGCGCGCGTCGGGGTCGTTTTCGAGCACCCCGAGGTTGTGCGTTTCGCCCGGATCGTCCGCCAGATCGTAGAACTCGAGCAGGGCCCCTCCCGGTCTCGGGATGTGGATCAGCTTGTGCCGACCGTCAGAGGCCGAGGACCACTTGCCGGCCGGCCCCGGGATGTAATAGCGGCGGTTCTCCGGATGGATCAGCTGGAAGTCGCTCTCGGCGAATACCACGCTCCGGCCGGGAGCTGGTCGGTACGTGGGCTGGAGATCCCGTCCGAGCCCGTCCGGAACGAAGAGAGGCCGCCCATCGACCGCTTGCAGGCGATTGATTCCCAACAAGGCTGTGATGGTCGGGGCGATGTCGACATTCTGCGCCAGCGCGTCGACCCTGAGGCCGGACGGAATGCGACCGGGCAGGCTGAAGACGAGTGGGACCCGCAGGCTCGTCTCGTAGAGGTACTCGCCGTGGGCGAAATAGTAGGCGTGCTCGCCCAGGCTCTCTCCATGATCGGAGGTGAAGACGATCAGCGTCGGCCCGCGGTTCTGCCCTCTCGCGGTCTCGATCAGAGGTTCGAGCGCCGCGGAGACGTGCGCGATCTCGCCGTCGTACAGCGCACGGATATGCCCGACCTGACCCGGGCTCAGGCGGTTGTCGAAGATCAACTGTCCCTTGGTGAGGCGCCCGGCCTGCAGGTCGGCGTAAATTGTGAAGGGCTCATGAAAGCCGGCGTCGAACTCGAGGTCGAACGGAGGGGGAGGGAGGTAGGTCCAGTGGGGATCCAAGTAGTGAACCCACAGGAAGAAACGGGAGTGCACAGGAAGGCTCCGCAGCCACTCCAGCGCCACGGTGGTGACTTCGGCAGCGGAGTCTCCATCCCAGCGGCGTTGAGGGTTGTCGTACAGATCGAACCCCTGCTCGAACCCCTGCCCGGGCCGCAGAAACATGTTCGAGACGACCGCTGCCGTCGCGTAACCTTCGCCCTTGAGTATCTCGGCCAGCGTCAGGTTGGCCGGGGGAAGGGACGAGAACAGACCCCGCGCCCCGTGCCCCTTCGGGTAGCGTCCCGTCAGGATGGAGGCGATCGACTGGGTCGTCCGCGGAACGCTCGTGAAGGCCCTTTCGAACAACGCCCCCTCCGACGCCAGCCGGTCGATGCGCGCCGACGTGGCGCGCTCGTAGCCGTAGCACCCAAGGTGGTCGGCGCGTAGCGTGTCGACGGTGATCAGCAGAACGCTGGGCCGCTCCGCAGTTCGCCCACAGGCGACAGCGGTCAACAAAGCGACGAGAGCGGAGTGACCGCTGAGTCCCAATCCTCGGCGGCCAGATGCCTGCCGGCGCCGCGGGAGGATCATGGAGAGAGGGTGGCCGTCGCGGGTCATGCCAGTGCATTATAGCGTCGGGGCGCAGGCGCCTCGTGTAGGATTGGAGCCATGAGGGACGGCAATCCGCTCCCGGGAGCCGTTGAGGGGCCGATCGACCTCAGGTCGGACACGGTCACCAAGCCGACTCCGGCGATGCGTCGGGCGATGGCCGGCGCCGAGGTCGGAGACGATGTCTTCCGAGAAGACCCGACCGTGCGACGCCTGGAGGCCTTGGCCGCAGAGATGCTGGAAAAGGAAGCCGCGCTCTTCGTTCCGTCGGGCACGATGGGGAACCAGGTCGCGGTGAACGTCTGGACCCGACCGGGCCAGGAGGTGATCCTGGAGGAGCGGAGCCACATCTTCAACTATGAGATGGGAATGATGGCAGCGTTCTCAGGGGTGTTAGCCCGCCCGCTACGGGGCAGCGAGTGGTTTCTGGGCCCGGAGGAAGTGCGGAGTGCCATCCGTCCTCCCGTCTACTACCTCACGCAGACCGGGCTGGTCGCCCTGGAGAACACGCACAACATGGCCGGGGGAACTATCTACCCGCAGGCGCAGGCCGATGCGATCTGCGCCCTGGCTCGCAGCCTGCGGATTCCGACTCACCTCGACGGGGCGCGCATCTTCAACGCGGCCGTGGCGCTGTCGCGCCAGGCAGCCGATCTCGCCCGACCTTTCGACTCGGTCATGTTCTGCCTTTCCAAGGGGCTGGGGGCCCCCGTCGGCTCCGTGGTGCTCGGCCCCGCCGGCTTCATCGAGGAGGCCCTGCGGGTTCGCAAGAGACTCGGAGGTGGGATGCGGCAGGCGGGAGTGCTGGCCGCCGCCGGGATCGTCGCGTTACGAGATCAGATCGAGCGCCTGGAGGAAGACCACGCTAATGCGCGCTTGCTGGCGGAACGGATCGCAGAGATCGATGGACTTGCGGCGGAACCGGCTCGAGTCCAGACGAACATCGTCATTTTCGATGTCAAGGCGAAACTTGGAGCCCCGGAACTCGCCAGGCGCTGGAAGGAAGCCGGGGTTCTCGCGCTCGCGCTCGATGAAACGCACGTGCGCGCGGTGACCCACTACGATGTGTCTCGAGGCGACATCGAGACGGCCTCCGGGCGCCTGCGCGGTCTGATGTCCCGGCCCGCATGAGGAACGCACCGGCCCAATTTGGGCCGGTGCCCCCAGATGCTTCAGTCGAATGGCCTCAGGGCGCCAGAACCTTAATCTTCTTTGGTCGCGCCTCCTCCGCCTTGGGCAGGACGACCTCGAGAACACCGTCCTTGTACGTCGCCTTGATCTTCTCCGGATCGATGCTTGTGGGCAGCGAGAAGCTGCGCGCGAAGTTGCCGAAGAAGCGCTCCATCCGGTAGGTGCCTTCTCCCTCGACTGTCTTCTCCTGCTTTTTCTCGCCGCGGAGGGTGATCGTGCCGTTCTCAACGTTGATATCGATGTCGTCCTTGCTGACCCCTGGGATCTCGGCGCGGAGCACCACGCGGTCCTCCTCCTCGTGAATGTCCACGGGAGGGAACCAGGCCCCCACGGTGTCGGTCCAGGCCAGGCGAGCGAACGGATCGGAGAACAGCCGGTTTACGCGGTCCGGGAGCGTCAGGATGTCACGGAACGGATCCCATCTTGACAGGCTGGTCAGGCTCATCTTTCTGTTTCCTCCTTGCACCGTCATTCTGGTTTCGACTTGGTGACATCGGCGTCCGGCAGGCCGGACGTCGATGCCGCGGTCTAATATAGATATTGAGTGCATTATTGTCAAGATCTCTTCTTACTAAATGTAATTGCCGCGTCGTCCAGC
>JBIOWS010000166.1:0-5207 GCA_044868745.1 Candidatus Polarisedimenticolia bacterium | reverse complement strand
GAGATCGCCTTGCCGGTCTTGCCGATGCGGCCGGTTCGCCCGGCACGGTGGATGTACTGGTCGGAGGACTCGGGCGCCGAGTAGATGAAGACGTGCGACAGATCCTCGATATCGATGCCGCGGGCCGCCACGTCGGTCGCCACCAGGTGCTTCAGCTCCTTGTTCCGGAAGCGGCGCATCACCTGCTCGCGTTTTTTCTGCGGCAGGTCGGAGGAGATCATGGCCACCGGCAGGCCGCGCATCGCCAGGTAACCGAACACCGTGCGGGTCTCGGCCCTGGTGTTGCAGAAGATCATGGATGAGGAGGGGGATTCGTATTCGATCAGCTTGTAGAGCGCCGCTGCTTTGTCCATGCGGGTCACGATGTAGAACAGGTGCTGCACGTCGGTGACGTACAGCGCGTCCTGGGACAGCATCAGTCTCTCGGGGTCCTTCTGGTACTTCGCGGCGATCGCCTCGATGGAGGAGGGAATGGTGGCCGAGAACATCAGTGTCTGCCGCTCTTTTGGGACCCGCTCGAGGATCTGCTTCATCTCCTTCTCGAACCCCATGTCGAGCATCTGGTCGGCCTCGTCGAGAACGAGGGTGTGCACGCCCTCCAGCCTCAACGTGCCCTGGCGCAGGTGATCGAGGACCCGCCCGGGCGTGCCGATCACCACCTGGGCCCCGCGACGCAACCCCTCCAGCTGCCGCGCCATCGAATCGCCGCCGTAGATCGACAGCACTTGGACCCCGGACGGCGCCCCGAGCCGGGTCAGGTCGCCGGTCACCTGCAGCGTCAGCTCGCGGGTCGGGCAGAGGATCAGCGCCTGCACGTCTTTCCGGTCCGCCCGGATGCGCTCGACGATCGGCACGCCGAAGGCGGCCGTTTTCCCCGTCCCGGTACGTGATTCGACGATCAGGTCCCGGCCGGACCGCGCCAGAGGGATGGCGCGGGCCTGGACCTCGGTCGCCAGGCGGTAGCCCATATTCTCGAGCGCCGCGAGGATCTGTGCCGGAAGCTCGAACGACGTGAACGGGACGGGGACATCGGGGAAGGCGGACGGCTCGCTCCCCGGCGGGCGCACGGGAAGCGGGGGAGGATCGCTCTTAGCGGTGCCGCGCGGACGGATCGGCACCACCCGCATCTGCCGCAGAGATTTGTGCTTCCTGGTCGGCCCATCCATCCTAGATTCCGAGGGCCCCTGCGATCACCTGCCCGGTCGTCAAGATGCAGACACCCTCCACGGCCCAGCGCTCCACCAACCGCTGCCCTTCTTCCGCGCGGATCGGCCGGGCGGCATCCTCGACGAGGGCGACGCGGAAGCGCCGCCGCTCGAGCAGGCCTTCGATGGCGTACCGGTCGCAGACATCGAGCGCCACGCCGTACACCAGCACCCGGTCGGGGCGGACGACATCGAGCACGGTGTCGACGTTCGGGTTGCTGAAGACATCGAAGCGCTGCTTTCGGAAGAGAACCTCGCCACCCCTCTCCAGGTGCTCCCGGACCCTCTGCTTCAGCGCCACCTTATCCTCCGGATGACTATCGATCCATAGCGGATCCAGGGGTCGCGTGGCGGGAACCTTCTCCTGCCCCCCGGTTCCCACCAGGCAATGTGGCGGGTAGGTTTCCCGGAAATCGGGTGCGTCGGAGATCTCGGGGTCGTCGATGGAGTGGTAGTCGACAGAGCCCAGGAGGGGAATTCCCTTGTCGCGCGCGAACTCCGTCAGAGCCTGGAGGTTGGGGAGGATCGCCTCGGCGCCCTGGATCGGGAGCTTCCCCCCGGGCATGATGAAGTCATGCTGCGTGTCGACGTCCCAGAATATGGTTCCGCGCATGGTGCAGGCGGATTCTATGCCTGGCACGCCTTTGCGTCAATTTGGGCTGGGACGCGTCGTGCCGATCGGTTGGGAAAGGCGCCCACCGTCCGCCCCCGGAGACCCGGGAGGGTGAGACGGACGGCGGGCGCGCGGGGGAAGCGGCGCGTCGTGGCCAACGATCGATCCGCCGCGGGAAAAGACGCCACCCCACTCGTCGTGACGCCGGATCCCCACCCCCGATCTCAATCCCACGCAGGCCGGGGCGGCTGGCTGCAATCAACGTGCCTTCCTTCGTGAGGATTCTCGGCAACGCGAACCATTGCGAGCGCCTCCAATCACTTGCAGGCAGATGGCCGCTCGGACGGGCCGCGCTTACCCGGTCCGGAACCGAAGGTTGAGACGTCCGGCCGACAGGCTAGGAGTGTCCGGATCCATGGAAGGACCGCATCAGGAGCGGCATACACAGTCAAGTCTCAACTCTGTATCGCTTGGCCGATGTTGAGACGGAGAGCTCTGACCTACAGTACCAGCGGGTAGATCTTCCTGTGCACGTGCGCCCGGTCGACCGTTTTCCGATCCTCCAGACTCCAGTGCGCCAGGGCGACGAACTGCTCCTCCACGAAGCACTGGGTCAGGACGGTGCCCAGGTCCTCCAGAGAGGTGATCCGCACCCGCTTTCCCCTGCCGGCGAGCACGCTCTGTCCCGGCAGGATCGATCCGAGGACCGGCCCTTCGTCGAACAGGGACGCCTCGAACTGGGGCATGTTCCGACGGGCGGGCGGCGACATCCCGGCGAGGGCGACGGTCTGCCTGGGCTCCCTTCCGGCGAGCCCGACCCGGAGGCGGAAACCGGTGTGGAGCGCGAACTCGTCGAGTGGGTCGGGTCGAGGATCGACCGGCCGGATGCCCGCGCTCACGACGACCGCCGCCGGAGTCCCCGCCCGTTCGATCTCGACCACGACCTTCTCGCCCGGAACGAGGTCGAGCACGGCGTCGAGCGCCTCGAAGTCGTCCGGAGTCCTCCTGGCACCGATGGCGATAATGCGGTCCCCGCGCCTGAAGCCTGCCTCCTCCGCCGGGCTACCGGGGACGACCGAGCGCACTCGGGCTCCGGAGTTGTCGCTCCAGCTCCTCCCCTCGCCCGCGGCGATGAGAGGATCCTCGAGGACCAGGCCGATCCAAACCCAGACCGCCCGGGGGCCTTCCATCATCTTCCGCATCGACCGGCGGACGTGCGCGGCCGGAATGAACAGTCCCGAGGCACGCGAGGCGGGGCGTGGAGACGGCTCCTCGTAGGAAACCAGCAGGCTGGGGATCCCCAGAAGCTTCCCCGAGGAATCGAGGAGCGCCCCTCCGGAGTCCCCGGGACCGATCGGGGCCTCCACCTCGCCCCAGAACTCCAGAGGGCGGACGCCGACGCGCACGTGCCGGTGCGTCCCGATCTTCGCCCAGGAGACCTCCGGGCCGAGATCGGCGCGATTGCCGAGGACGAACGACTCGGTCCCCGGGCCGGGGATCTCCCCGTCGGAGAACCGCAACGGTCGGAGCCCGCTTCCGGGAGCGCGCAACAGGGCCAGATCGGAGGCTTCATCGAGGGAAACGACCTGGGCCACGGTCTCAATCCCTCCCGGGATGCCGATCCGAACCTCGGTGCTTCTCGCGACCACGTGCGCGTTCGTCAGAATGAGACCTCCCTCGTCCACCACCACTCCCGAGCCGGCCCCGAGCCCCTCGACCTGCTCCGGGACGAAGCGACCGCCGCGGAAGACCGGCGCCTTGACCACTTCGTGCACCCTGACGCTGACGACACTGCCGAACGCCGCCGCCACCTCCGGGGGAAGGACATCCGCTCCGACCGCTTTGGCGGCGGGAAGGGCGATGAAGCCGACCGTGAGGATCACGAGAGCGGACGCGAGGGAGCGCATGCGGGACGGGAATATAATTCCCGTCCAGTGACAACGCCCGTCGAACGCGACGTTCCGAGCCGTTGGCGAAACGGGAGTTTCAACGTGCGGACCGTGTCCATTTTGACGGGGCTGTTTTCTTCGATCCTCGGTTTGATCCTGACGCTCCAGGCGGGGCCGCCGACGGGCGAGAGCGGTCCGGGCTCACGTCACCTTTCCGACGCTTCGGTCGGGTTTCTCGTCGACAGACTGCAGGGGTTCCTGGACTGGACGCATCCGGCGCTCGAAAGGTGCAGCCTCCCATCCGGTGTCACGGTCGTCGAGACCTGGCCGGGTGGCCTGCGAGCCCGGTACGAGATCGCCTGCGCGGGGCGGCGAACCCGCCTGGAGGGACTCTTCCGGACGCGCCAGGGGGAGGGGGTCTGGCAGGTGTACGAGGGATTCGAGGCGGAGGCGCAGCGATTGGAGGAAGCGCTCCCAGGCGCCACGGTGCCGCGGGCGGGTCCGCATGCGGGTCCGGCGGGCGGGCGCCGCGCGGAGATCGCGCCGCCTCCCGAGAATGAAGCTCCTGGGGAGCCGGAGACCCCGATGCGCCTGGTCGCGCCACCCCAGGTGACGGAGGAGAGGCGCCCCGAATACCCGGAGGAGGCGGGTCGGGCAAGGCTCATTGGGGAGGCCCGCGTGGAGCTTCTCGTCGAGATCTCACCCCAAGGGGCGCCGGTGCGGGCGCGTCCCCTGCGAGGCCCCGACCCAGACCTGGGGATGCGGCGGGCGGCGATCGAGGCGGTGCTGCGCTGGCGCTTCCGGCCGGCCATGCTGGCGGGGCACGGGGTGCGCTACTTCGCTCCATTCGAGATCACGTTCGCTGGCCTGCCCCCCGAATCGCGCAACTGGGCGCACCGGGCCCTGTTCCACATCGACGCGATCGTCTCGTCCGAGCAGGGCGCGGCAGAGGAGGCGCGGCGGCGTCTGCTGCAGGGGGAGGCGTTCGACCGCGTCGCGGCGACCCTCCCCGCCACGGCGGGCCGCGGCGGAGATTGGGGATTCGTCTCGGCGGCAACACTTCCGGCGCCGGTCCGCCGGGCGCTGCACGAAGCTCGGGTCGGGGGGTATGCCGGCCCGGTCGAAGCGGAGGGTCTGCATTACCTGATGCTCAAGCTGGGCGAGGTCTACTACGCCATCCGGCCGGGGCAGGGAGAGGGGGCCGGCTATCAGATCCTCCACCAGCGCAACGCGCCGCAGGGTGAGAGCCTGCGGGCCGCGATTGAAAGCGATATCGCCGACTATCTGGCGGAGAGCCGTCGTCTGATCTACACGAACGAGGCGTCGCGGCTGATGGGGATCCGGCAGGTGCGCACCCAGGTCGACCAGTTGCTGATCCAAACAGACGTCCTGGACGACTCCGAGATCCGCATGCTCGGGCAGGTGGTCGAGGCGACCGTCCTGGCCCACCAGGAGTTCTGGTCGCCGCGCCTCCCGCTGCGGCCGTTCCAGCATCAGGTG
>JBIOWS010000165.1:0-4201 GCA_044868745.1 Candidatus Polarisedimenticolia bacterium | reverse complement strand
CGCGGCGATGGCGACCAGGCGCGCGCGCTCGGCAGCACGCGGCCTCTGCGGAACCTGGCCGCCCGCCAGGAGCGAGTCGAAAATCCGCTTCGCCATGAAGGCGACGCCGACCGAGTGGGTGAAGCGGGTGTGCTCCGCACCGTGGAAGGTCAGGTACAACGCGCCGAGCTGGCGGATGCGGCGCAGGCGCTGGAACTCCCGCGTGTTGATCAGGTCGATGATCAGCTTCTCGCGGTCCTTGTCGAAGCTGATCGACCCGTGGACCGGATCGCGGAGATACTTGGTCGCCATCGCCCTCGCTGTCTCCCCGCGGCCGACGGGGGCGACAGGATACGACAGCCGACCGGCCGTGCGCTACGGCCCGGCCTTCTGCACGCGTTCGCCTCGTGCAGGGCGACTCAGGGGCAACTATTGTCGAAATCAATCCGGCGGAAGCCCAGGGACGATCGGCCGTAACTGAGGTCGAAGCCGTCGGCCGCCTGGAAGCGAGCCACGTAGAAGAAGACGCCTCCGACCTGCGGATCTTCCGGCGTCTGAACGGTTCCTCCCGCGCCCTCGGCGACCAGGCAGGTCGTCGCTCCGAGATCGACGTTTCCCGCCAGCTGCACGATCCTCGAGACCTCCCCGCGGAGCACATCCACGGCCAGGCCACCTTCGGGGACGTAGGCCCGCAGCGTCCCGTCCAGGGCCCACCACAGGGCGTAGGTCCTGAGGGACTGGATCTCGAGCGCGGTCCCGTTCCAGGCGAACAGGCCGAGGCCGTCGAACGCCAGGCCGGTGAGATCGGCCGACCCTCCGATGCCGTTGTCCGCCAGATCGGCGAGCACCAGATCCTCCCCTGTCGGCGACGGCGCAATCAGGTAGATCGTCCCGCTCGGCTCCACCCCGACAAGGGCTCCGGGAATCGCATCCAAGCCGGGCATACGGACCGGCAGGCTGCGCTCCCAGATCTTTTGGTGGGTCGCGGGATTCATGGCGAAGAGGATCGGAGGGCTCTCGTGCGTGCCGTACAGCACTCCGTTCTGGAACGCCAGCCCCTCGAGGGTGGCGTTCGCAGGCGAGACCGTCGGGCTGGGGAACGAGTCGAGGACCCTCCCCGCCAGATCGATCTTGTAGATCCGCGGACCGGCCGAGTCACGGGCCGAGACGAAGAGGTTCGTCCCATCGAAGGCCAGCCCGCGTGCGTTGCGATTCCCGGGGGCCGGAAAGGCCCTGAGGAGCGATCCATCACGCGGGTCGACCACGATGATCCGTTGCAGGTCCTGATCGCTCATCGCCAGGCCTCCCGGCACGGCGGCGAGCCCCGCGCTGTGCATCAGACGGAAAAGACCGCCGTGCAGCGCCGGCTGCTCCCAGCCGGCCGCCGGGCCGGGCGAGACGTCCAGGTTGAAGAGGCGCGTGTCCTCGACCACGCCGCGGACCCTCAGGCGCAGGACGCCGCCCCCTGTCGCGACGGGCAGGATCCCCAGCGATTTCTGCACCGGGAGGGTGAGAGGGGTCGGCAGACAGGGGTCGATGCTCGGGGTGAGGAGAATCTCGATCGCCCATCCTTGGGACGGCCCGAGCTCCGGCTGCGAGCCGAAGCCGATCGAGGCGTCGGCCGACCAGCCGCAGTCTTCCTGGACCGTGACCTCGGCGGTGAGGTTCACCGCGTCTCCCGTTGTCGGTGCCGGAGGGTCGATCGCGAAGGAGTTGATCTGCTGGGCCGCCGAGTCGCTCGGGGCGAAGAACATCAGGCAAGCGAGCACGAGGCCGACCACGGCCGCGCCCGCGCGCGCCTGATCGGAGGGAACCTGCCGGATCTCCACGGACGTCATCTCGAATCGCGATTTCGATGCCCGATGCCGGAATCTATACGCCCGGAGCATCGCCCCGTCAAGGCGTCCGCGGCACGACCGGCAGGACGACCCGCGACGGATGGGCTGCGTCGTGGAGGATCGTCTGGCGGGCCGCCACCAGGCGGGCGGAGGTGCCGAACGGCTCGCCGGTGTTCGGGTTCCGGTCGAAGACCGGGAATCGACTGGAAGTGATCTCGATGCGGATGCGATGCCCCCGGAGAAAAAGGTTGCTGGTCACCATCCCCGAGATGACGAACTCCGTCGGCTCGCCGGGGGTGAGGAAGGATGGTGTCGACTCGGAGTTGCGGTAGCGCGCCCGGATCACCCCTGACTCCTGCGGCATCAGGTTGTACGCCCGCCCGTCCGGATGGACGTCGCACAGCATCACGGCGAAGTCCGTATCCGGAGCGTCACTGGCCGCCCAGAGGTTCACGGTGATCGGCCCGGTGACCTCGAGCGGCTCCACAAGCGGCTCGGTGCTGTAGACCAGGACGTCCTGGCGCGTCTGCAGTCTCGAGCGATCGAACGGTCCGCCCTTCTCGAAGTTCTCGATCGTCACGGGCCGTCGGGGATCGTACAGGTACCGATCCGGCCGCTCGTCCGCGGTGGGCGGATCGGCCGACAGCAGGCCGTCCCCCTTTGCCGTGTTCGCCGAGCCGTTACCGCGGAGGTAGTAAGCGACGCTGCGCGCCCGGGCCAGGGGCCACTCGTTCTCGTCGCGCCAGCGGTTCTCCCCCATCACAAACAGGCGCACCGGAGACCCTTCGTCGATGCCGTTGCGGATCCCCTTCAGCCAGCGATCGTGCCAGCTCAGGATCAAGCCGTAATAGTCGAGCGTGGCGCTCGCCCCGAACTCCAGGTCGCCCACGCGGGTCTCGTTTTCCCCGGGGTCGCCGTGGTCCCAGGGACCGAGAATCAGCTTCTGCCCGCGCCGCGCCTCGGACGTCGCTCCCCTGCCGCGCAGACCTCTGTAGTTGGCGATCGCTCCCAGCGGTCCGTAGTTGCTGTCGTACCAGGAGGAGAAGTTGAGGGCCGGGACGGCGATCCGTTCGTGGGCCGCTGTGACGTCGGCGAACGCCCAGTAGGGTCCGTCATCGGGATGGTCCAGCCATTCGTAGTACCACGGAGCGACATCCCTCAGGACCGGGAGTTCGCGGATCGGCAGGAAGTTCAGCCACTCCCACTTGCGACGGTTCCACTCCTTCGTGGCCTCCTCCTCCGTCGTGGCGCCCGGGAGTCCCTTGCGCTTCCTGACGTCGGGAGCGACGTACAGGGCGATCCAGCGCATCCAGTCGTGGTTGAAGGCGCCGCCGAAGTAGAAGAAGTGGCGCCCGGTCGCGAAGCACATCGCCGGAAAGATCGCCGCCAGGTGGGGCGGGCTCTCCATCGCCGCGTGCCACTGCACCGCCCCGGGATAGGAGAGCCCGAACATACCGACCCGGCCGCTGCTCCACGGCTGCGCCGCCGCCCACTCGACGGTGTCGTAGCCGTCCTTCCCCTCCTGCTGGTAAGGACGGAACTCCCCGTCGGAGTTGTAGCGGCCGCGAACGTCCTGCACCACCAGGGCGTATCCCGCGCGTGGAGCGCGGCTGAGCGTCGGCTCCTCCCCCGACTCCAGGAGGCCGTCCTTGCCGTAGGGGGTGCGCAGTATCAGCGTCGGGAAGCGGCCCGGCGCGTCGGGCCTGTAGATGTCGGCCCGCAGCACCACGCCGTCGCGCATCGGCACCGGGACGTTCCGCTCCACGACGATGTTGGGAAACTCGGCGATGGCGATAGACCCCGCGGCCGCCGGCCCTGGCACCGCCGGCATGCCGACCGCCCCGCCGGTCGCACGGGCGCCGACGAGGTGAGCAGGCCGATCGACCCTACACGCGAGACAGAACGCGAAGAGGAGAGACGCGGCGAAGAAAAAACGGGCGGCCCCGGAGCCCTGCGGCCGCGTGCCGGGAAACCGGGCGCTGGCTGGCATCGCCCGCGGACTCTAGCACCGCCGCGGACGCCCGCGCAAGGAGGCGCCGGCCGAGCTGGACGGCGGGTCCATCCTCCATCATATTATGAGGGACGGAATGCCCGGGGGAGCTTACTAACTCATGCGCTGCCCGATACTTGTCTTTGTAATCTCGGGGCTGCTTCTGGTCGGCTGCGGGGCGAGGTCCTCGACGCCACCGGCCACAGATCCCCTCCCGACGAGGCCCCGAACCGGACCGATTGTCCGCCGAGGGTCTGCCGCTCAGCCCGCGGTGCGGCTCGATCACCTGTCGGTGGCCACCATCCCGAACCCGGGTGCCGTGGGCTCGAGCCGGAGCGACGCCGGGGCGGCCAGCGGGACCCAGCACACGCTGCGCCGGGGACAGACCCTCTAC
>JBIOWS010000164.1:0-2488 GCA_044868745.1 Candidatus Polarisedimenticolia bacterium | reverse complement strand
ATCACCAAGCTTCTCGGCCGAGGGATCATGGCGACGATCAATCAGCCGCTCGACACGAGCGTCGCGAAGGAAATCTGCCGAGAGCTCGGGTTCGACGCGAAAGTGATCAGCTTCGAGGAGGAGGTCGCGCGCGAGGAGGCCCAGGAAAGCGTGGTGGCAAACGTGAAGACCCGCGATCCCGTCGTCACCATCATGGGGCACGTCGACCACGGGAAAACCTCCCTGCTGGACGCGATCCGGGAGTCGAATATTATCGCCAGCGAGGCGGGCGGCATCACGCAGCATATCGGTGCCTATCACATTCGCAGGAAGAGCCGCGGCATCACCTTCATCGACACTCCGGGCCACGAGGCCTTCACCATGATGCGGGCGCGCGGGGCGCGCGTCACCGACCTCGTGGTCCTGGTGGTGGCCGCGGACGACGGTGTGATGCCGCAGACCGTGGAGGCAATCCACCACGCTCGTGCGGCCGGTGTCCCGCAAGTGATCGCCATCAACAAAATCGACAAGCCGGGGTCGAACCTGGACAGGGTGAAGAAGCAGTTGTCGGATCAGGGCCTTCTGGTCGAGGACTGGGGCGGGGACGTCGTGGCCGTACCGGTCTCGGCAAAGCAAAAGACGGGGATCGACGACCTACTGGAGATGGTTCTACTGGTCGCCGACATGGCGGATCTGAAGGCCGATCCGACCTCCTTCGCCTCGGGCACCGTGTTGGACGCGCGCCTCGATCGGTCCCGCGGTCCGGTGGCGACCATCCTGGTGCAGAGAGGCACGCTGCGCGTCGGGGATCCGTTCATCGCCGGCGCGATCCACGGCAAGGTGCGCGCCATGTTCGACGACCTGGGACGCCGGCTCCGGGAGGCCGGCCCCTCTATCCCGGCGGAAGTCCTGGGTCTGGAGGGGGTCCCGCGGGCCGGCGATCCGTTCCAAGTGCTGGAGGAGGAGTGGAAGGTAAGGCAGATCGGGGCGTTCCGCCAGCAGAAGCTGCGCCAGGAGGCGATGGCGAAGTCGTCCAGGCTGACGCTCGACCATCTGTACCAGCAGATCAAAGAAGGGACGGTCAAAGAGCTCCCGGTTGTTGTCAAGGCTGACGTGCAGGGCTCGGTGGAGGCTCTCTCCAAGAGCTTGGCCGACCTCCCGTCGGAGAAGGTGAAGATCAAGGTCATCCACGCCGGGTCCGGGGCGATCACCGAGACAGACGTCCACCTGGCCTCGGCCAGCAACGCCATCATCGTCGGCTACAACGTACGCCCCGAGCGCAGCGCCCAGGAGCTGGCGGAAAAGGAGAAGGTGGACATCCGGTTGCACTCCGTGATCTACGACATCACCAACGAGATCAAGAACGCCATGGTCGGTCTTCTGGAGCCGGAGACCAAGGAGCTGTATCTCGGGCGAGCCGAGGTGCGCCAAGTCTTCAGGGTGCCGAAGATCGGCGCGGTCGCCGGCTGCCTGGTGGCAGACGGTCGCATCGCGCGCCATGCGGAGGTGCGGCTCCTGCGGGACAACGTGGTCGTCTATACCGGCAAGGTCTCCTCTCTCAAGCGTTTCAAGGACGACGCCAGCGAGGTCAAAGCCGGCTACGAGTGCGGCATCGGCCTGGCCAATTACAACGACATCAAGACCGGAGATGTGGTCGAGGCGTTCCGCGTCGAGAAAATAGCCGCCAAGAGCCTTTGATCCGTGGATCGCGACTCTCTGAACGTCGGCCTCTGCATCCTCCAGATCCACCTGCCCGGGATCGCTTCTCTCAAGGAAAAGCGGCAGATTCTGCGCAGCCTGAAGGATCGTCTGCGCGGGCACTACAATGTCTCCGTGGCCGAGATCGGCCACCAGGACCTCTGGCAGCGCGCGACCTTGGGGATCGTCGGCATCGCGTCGGCCCGCGTACCCCTCGAGCAGACCTTCTCGTCGATCCAGGGCGAGGTGGAACGGCGGCTCCCGGGGGAAGTCCTGAGCTGCGAGGTGGAGTACCTTTCTTGAGGGTCGATGCGCTTGAGTACGCGCGAGGAACGGGTCTCCGATCTGATCAAAAACGAGATCTCGCGGCTGCTGCAGCGCGAGGTGCGCGATCCCCGAATCGGCTTCGTGACGATCACCGGCGCCTCCGTCACCCCCGATCTGAAGAGCGTTCGAGTCTTTGTGAGTGTCCTCGGTGACCTGGAGACGCGTCAGACCGCCCTGCAGGTCCTCAACAGTGCGGCGGGTTTCTTCCGGCGCTGCCTGTTCCGGAACCTGCGCCTGCGCCACTCCCCGGCTGTCGTGTTCCACCTGGACGATTCGCTCGACAGGGGCGACCGCATCGAAAAAGTTCTGAAGCAGATCCACGAGCTCCGTGAAGCGGCCCGGGAGCCGGAGGATGGCGGGGAATAGATGCCGGACCTGGACGGCGTGCTGCTCGTGGACAAACCGGAGGGGCGAACCTCCCACGACGTGGTCTCTATCGCCCGCCGCGCCCTGGGGACACGACGCATCGGTCACGCAGGAACCC
>JBIOWS010000163.1:0-3103 GCA_044868745.1 Candidatus Polarisedimenticolia bacterium | reverse complement strand
CTCTACTCCCTTTCCAAGTTCTACCACGTTCCGGTCGCGACGCTGATGCGCGTCAACGGAATCTCCAATCCCTCCGCGATCCCGGCCGGCACCAGGATCCTCATACCAGGCGCCCCGGGATCCGGCGCGGCAGGAGACGCCTGGGACCGAGCCCGGCGGCCGGCCACCTCGATTGAGGACTCCGCGTCGATCCTCGACCTAGCCTGGCCGCTCACGGGCAGGATCACCGCGCCGTTCGGATCGCGGACGGGACACGCTCACCATGACGGCATCGACATCGATGGCGCTTCGGGCGAGACAATCTCGGCGGTCGCATTCGGCGTCGTGCAACGAGCCGGGACCGACGGCAGATACGGCAAGGTCGTCGTCCTGGAGCACGGGGGGGGCGTGAGCACGCTTTACGCCCACGCCAGCCGGCTCTTGGTGCGGGAGGGGGATGTTGTGGCGCAAGGAGATCCGATCGCCGAGGTCGGCCGTACCGGCAACGCGCGCGGGACCCATCTCCACTTCGAGATGCGTCGGAACGGCCATCCAGTCGATCCGATCCCCTTCCTGCGCAGCGGGACACTCCAGGTGAGAGGTTCAGCCTCGAAGTGAGGCGGCCCTTCGAAGGCTCCACCATTTGATCCACCGCTCCCTCGCACGTATATGGGCGGCGTGAGCGACGCCTTGCAGGACCTGCTGCGATCCCTCCGCGCTTCGCGCCTGCTGCGCATCCTGCTGCTCGCCTTCCTCGTGCTGCTCCTCCAGATCCCCGTGCTGATGATCCACGGTCAGATTACCGGCCGACGGAGCACGCGCGATGACGCGGTACGGGACGTGACGCAGGGCTGGGGACGCGAGCAGACGATCGTGGGGCCGGTGCTGGTCGTTCCGTATGTGCGGCGCTGGACGGAAGAGACGAAGTCCGGCCAGAACCGTGTGCGCATGTCCGAGCACGAGGCGACCTTCCTGCCGGAGAACCTCGACCTGAGCGGCACGCTCGAGACCGAGGTCCGCAACCGCGGCATCTTCAGTGTCCCCGTCTATCGGGCATCGCTGGACATCAAGGGGCGCTTCCGCAGACCTGCACCTGTCATCGAACTGGGGCGAGCCCAGCTTTCGAGGCAACTGGCTCCCCACTGAGCGCAAGCTCTCAAAGGCCGGTTTCGAAGCGACCTGGAACATCTCCTATCTGGGCCGCAATTACCCGCAGAGCTGGACCTCGGAGTCGCCTTCCCAGGACAAGATCGCGGAGTCCGAATTCGGCGTCAAGCTCGTCACACCCATCGATCCGTATCGCATGGCCGAGCGCAGCGTGAAATACGAAGCTCTCTTCATCATGCTCACGTTCGTCACTCTGTGGCTGTTCGAAGTCGTGGTCCGGAGGCGGGTGCAATCGTTGCAGTACCTGCTGGTGGGAGCCGGGATGTGCCTGTTCTATCTACTCGAACTGTCGCTGGCGGAGCACCTGGGCTTCACGTTGGCCTACAGTCTCGCGAGTCTGGCGATCATCACCCTCAGCACCGCCTACTGCGTGGCGGTGCTGAAGAGCCTGGAGCGCGCCTCGATCATCGGGGCGGTCCTCGTCGCTCTCTACGGTTATCTCTACGTCCTGCTCAAGAACCAGGACTACGCGCTCCTCATCGGCTCGATCGGACTCTTGTTCATCCTCGCCTTGGTGATGTACATCACGCGGCACCTCGAGTGGGACACGACGACGAGCTGAAGGCCGTGCCCCTAGGGTCCCATCCTGCGCCCGAACTCCGAAGCGCCGGCCAGGGTGGCGAAGTAGTCGTAGGCGGCCCGCGTGACGTCGCCGATGAACGGGTTGCCGGCCTCGTCGTCCTTCAAGTGGGCTGTCATCACGGAGATTGCGAACGGGCGGGCACCGGAAGGATGCGGAACGTCCGTGACGAAGACGATTCCGGAGGCGCAGCGGACTCCCGGGAGATCCCCCTCTTTGTCGGCGGCTTCGACACCGGTGGGGAGGGCGCGCTTGATCGGAGTGGAGGCATCGCGCAGGTTCCCCCGGGTGTTGCGCTTCATGATTGCCAGGACCTCGGCCGTGTGCTCCTTGTCCAGGAGCTCCCCCCGGTAGAGCCGTCCCAGCAGCAGGACCATCTCGCGGGGACTGGAGACGTTCTCCATGCCGGCGCGCGCCGCCTCCACGTCCATCATCTTCCGCCGCAGGAGCGTCTCCCTGAGTCCCCAGCTCTTGAGCCGCCGGCCCACCCTCTCCATCCCCACCAGCTCGATCAGGAGGTTGGCGGCGAAGTTGTCGGAGAAGTCCATCATCAGGACGGCGAGGTGGCGCGCGGAGAGGGTCGGGTACGGCTCGGACCACCTCTCAAGCACGCCTCCTCCCTCGACGCGCGCCTGCGGGTCGATCGGGACGGGACGCGCCAGGTCGATCTCCCCCTCCTGTGACCGACGGTAGAGCTCGAGAAGCACCGGCAGCTTGATCGTCGAGGCGGCCGGGAACACCGCGTCGGCGTGGCTCTCGATCCCCTCACCGCTGGACAGGTCGCGGATCAAGTAGCCCGATGTCCCCTCCAGCCCGGCCGAAAGACGCGCCAGCTTCGCCTCGAGCTTGGCGCGCAGCTCGGCACGTTTTGGATCCCCCGTCGAGGCCTGCAGCTCGGCGCGTCGCGGCCCGGCGGCCGGCGGCGCCGCGGAGGGGGTCGGCTCCAGGGCTCCCGCCCCGCCCAGCGCGAGCGCAAGGGCGAGAGCGCCCGCAGCTCCCCTCACCACTCCCCCTCTAGCCCGAGCCCCGGCCCGCCGGGAAGGACCAGCCTGCCGTCCTGCACCACGACCCCTCTGAACGGGTCGTTGGCGATGAGCAGATTGCCGTCCAGATCGGCATGGTCGGCGAGCGGAGCGAGATGGGCGGCGGCGGTGATCCCTATGGAGGTCTCCACCATGCAACCGATCAGCACTTTCAGCTTCAGAGACCGGGCTCTCGCGATCATCCGGCGCGCTGCAAGCAGACCGCCCGCTTTCTGCAGCTTGACATTGATGCCGTCGAAGGCGCCGACCAGGGACGGGAGATCGTCCGGCGTGCGGCAGGCCTCGTCCGCGAAGATCGGCAGGTCGACCCGGTCGCGAACGTACTTCGCCCCTT
>JBIOWS010000162.1:0-13699 GCA_044868745.1 Candidatus Polarisedimenticolia bacterium | reverse complement strand
GCACGCCAGGAGTTTTACTTCGGCAGGCAGTTCCCCGTGGACGAAATCCTGGAAGGGATCGAGCGGGTCACGCGCGAAGGTCTCCTCGCCCTGTCGCACGAGCTGTTCGACCCCGGCAACTGCACACTGGCGGTCCTGGGGCAGACGTCCGGTTTGCACATGGCCCGGGCCGATCTCGCTTTCTGACATGCACCGCGATCAGGACGGCGCCGACACCGTCACCGTCCCGTTCTTGCGGGTGGCGGCGAACCCCGACCTGCCGATCCCGGAGGTCGCAACGGCGGGAAGCGCCGGGCTGGACCTGCGGGCCTGCGTCCCGGGGCCGGTCGTCCTCCCCCCCGGCCGCCGCGCCCTCATCCCGACCGGCTTCTCGATCGCCCTGCCACCGGGATACGAGGGGCAGGTTCGGCCGCGCAGCGGCTTGGCGCTGCGGCAGGGGCTGACCATGCTCAACTCCCCGGGAACGATCGACTCCGACTACCGCGGCGAGATCGCGGTCGTCGCGATCAACCTCGGCCAGGAGCCGGTCGTCATCAACCGCGGCGACCGGATCGCCCAGCTCGTCATAGCTCCCGTCGCGCGCCCGCGCCTCGTCCCCACCGATTCGCTGCCTCCGACCGGCCGAGCCGACGGGGGCTTCGGCCACTCGGGACAGGCCTAGGAGCCCGCCCGGCCAGGATCGCCGCGGGCGCGGCGCCGTCCGGATCAAATGGGTTGAAACCCGAGGCCCGTCGCTTCCAGCCCTCCGGCGTTCACGAGGTCGAGAGAAAAATTCACCGTCACCCTCTGCCCTACCCTCAGATTGCGCATGCCCGCCGCGGCCCTTCCCGAGAGCCTGAAGCTCATCTGGCTGCCATGCTTGGTCAGGACCGTGAGGGTCCTGGTGGACTCGTCGATCGACAACAACTCTCCCGTGATGCGTTGCATTGCCTGATCCCCCCGCTCGGGCTCTGGCCTCGCTATCGCTGCCCGCTTTCCCGGGCGACCCGGGTCGTCCCGTCCTTCTTGTCTTTCCCCCAAGGGCAAGTGTCGTGCCAGCGCGCGAAGTGGCTTGCCGCCGCGTTCTGACCGCCGCCCTAACCCCCTGATCCGGGATGGGATTGGTGTCGGAGGCGAGTGGCTTGAAGGCGCGAGGGAATGGACGGAAAGGCCATCGGCGGCCTATCCGACCGGATAGTCGATCTATCCGCACGGATAGGGAACGGCGGCGCCGCTGGATTCCTGTAGAATGAGGCTCCTTCTCGGGACGGACCCGCTCCGGAGGCGGATGGCGATCCGGCTGGTGATGCTCGGAAGCGGCAGCGCGGGGAACGCGACGTGCATCGAGGGCGGGGACGCCCGGATCCTTGTCGATGCCGGCTTCTCCTGCCGCGAGCTGACGGCGCGGCTGCGCGGCGCCGGTATCGAGCCGCAGCGGCTGGACGCGATCCTGATCACCCACGAGCACGCCGACCACGCGCGCGGCGCCGCCTTGTTCTCCCGCACGTACCAGGTCCCGGTCTACTGCACGTCCGAGACGTTCGATGCCGCCCACCTCGACCGGCAAGGGGTCCTGGCGCACAACGCAGTCGAAGCCGGCAGGCCGTTCGGCATCGGCGGCCTGACGCTCAACCCTTTCCAGGTCCCGCACGACGCCGTGAACACGGTCGGTTACACCGTCGAGTGCGAAGGCCGTCGGATCGGATATGCCACGGACCTCGGCCACTCACCCGAGGCGGTGAGGCGTGGCCTGAGGGATGTCGACCTTCTGGTGATCGAGTCGAACCACGACGTCGAGATGCTGCGCTCGGGGCCTTACCCGGAGGTCGTCAAGCAGAGAGTCCTCGGCCGCCACGGTCACCTCGACAACGAGACCGCGGCCGATCTCGCCTGCGAGGTGGCCTCCGGGAGGACACGGAGGGTGGTCCTGGCCCACCTGAGCCGGACCAACAACCGGCCCGACCTTGCGGTCGCGGCGACCCGGCTGGGGTTCGAGCGGCAGGGTCGCCGACCGCCGCTTCTCCACGCGGCGGAGCAGTTCGCGCCTTCTCCCTGGTTCGAGGTCTGAGATGCTCGCCCGTTACGCGCGCGCTGAGATGAGCCGCATCTGGGAGGAGGACCGCAGGCTGCAGCGCTGGCTGGAGGTCGAGCTGGCGGTGTGCGACGTCCTGGCGGCGAAGGGCCGCATCCCCGCGCCGGCCGCGGCCAACATCCGGGCGAAGGCTCGTTTCGAGGCGGCGAGGGTGCGGGAGATCGAAGCGACCGTTCAACACGATGTGATCGCCTTCCTGACCAACGTCGCCGAGCACGTCGGGCCTGACGCTCGCTACATCCACCTGGGGCTGACGAGCAACGACGTCGTCGACACCGCACAGGCGCTGCAGATGGTCGAGGCGGCCGATCTTCTCCTGCGCGGGCTTCAGGGTCTCGCCGCCGCGATCGAGACGCGCGCCTTCGAGCACAAGAACACGGTGATGGTGGGCCGGACGCATGGCATGCATGCCGAGCCGATCACCTTCGGGCTGAAGCTCGCGCTGTGGTACTCGGAGACGCGCCGGAACATCGAGCGCCTGTCGGAAACCCGCCGGCGCGTGGCGGTGGGGAAGCTGTCCGGAGCGGTCGGCACGTTCGCGCACCTCGATCCCGACATCGAAGCGGCGGCGCTCGAGGCGTTGGGACTCCAGCCGGTGCCGATCGCCTCACAGGTGGTGCAACGCGACCGGCACGCGGAGTTTCTCGCGGCTCTGGCCCTCGCCGCCACCTCGATCGAGCGCTTCGCCACCGAGATCCGGCACCTGCAGCGCACCGAGGTAGGGGAGGTGGAGGAGCCGTTCGGCGCCGGCCAGAAGGGATCCTCGGCGATGCCCCACAAGAAGAACCCGGTCGGCTGCGAGCAGATGAGCGGACTGGCGCGGCTCGAGCGCGCCTACCTCCAGGCGGCGCTGGAGAACGTCGCGCTGTGGCACGAGCGGGACATCTCGCACTCCTCGGCGGAGCGCGTCATCCTCCCCGACGCCGCCATCCTCCTCGATTACATGATCCATCGCTTCACCCGCATCGTCTCGGGGATGGTCGTCCACCCCGAGGCGATGCGCCGCAACCTTGAGGCGACGCGCGGTCTGATATTCTCGGGCACGGTGCTCCTGGAGCTGGCGAGGAAAGGGGTGTCGCGCGAGGAGGCGTACGCCTGGGTCCAGAACGCGGCGATGCAGGCCCGCTCCGGGAACGGGGACTTCAAGCAGGTCCTCCTCAAGGACCGCAACGTCACCCGCCATCTCCTCGCCGCCGAGATCGAAAAATGCTTCGACATCCCCCATCACCTGCGCCACGTGGACCAGATTTTCCGGCGGGTCTTCGGGCGAGCCTGATCGCTGCGATCGCCGTGCTGTTGATCGTCGTCCCCGGGGGCGCGGCGGCGCCGGGCGTGGCCGCGCCCCCGGCGCCGGCAGGAGCCTCCGGCCCGCGGGCGCTGGTGGGGCGGGTCCTGTACGTGGCGGCGCGGACCACGGTGCGCACGCGCGGGGCGGGGAACCGCAGCGTCGACCTGCCGCGCGGCCGTGCGGTTGTGGTCTCGGACGTTCAGGGACAGACCCTGGTTCTCGTCCCCTGCGCGTCCGACGTCGACCTCCTGCGTGCCTTCGGCGTCTCCAAGGTACCCCGCTACACGGCGGCACTCTCCCAGGTGGGAGTCGAGTTCCTGGACGCCGCCGCCTGGGCGCTGCTCCGGGACGAGTGCTTGAAGCGTCTGCGGGAGCGCTGGCCGGCACTGCGTGACGACGAGATCACGCGGATCTTCGGGGGGGAGCCGTTCCCGGGCATGAGCCTCGAGCAGGCCGAGGAGGCGGTCGGCGCCGTGGCGCTCTCCAGGGAGCGCCAGGACGGGCCCGACGGGGCGATCGAGATCTGGAGGATCGGGCGTCGCCCGCGCTCGGCCGAGTTGCGGTTGTTCACGGAAGGACGCGAGCGCGTGGCCGCGGCGGGGACGTTCGAGGAGTACCTGGCGGGAAGAACCCGGGCGATCCTGCGCTTCCAGGCGGGCGTCCTGGTCGCCATCGATCCTCAGCCCACTCTTCCCTAGGCGGCAAGAGCGACCACGCTCGGCCTGAGTCGCCCGCCAGCGTGGGTCCGCCCGCGTGGCGAGCCCTGTCGGCCTGTGCTATTCTTGCGCGCCGTTGCCGTGCGGGAGGCGCGACCGTGAAGGCCCGGATCTACGTCACGCTCAAACGGGGAGTGCTGGATCCCCAGGGCAAAGCGGTCTGTACCTCCCTGCATCAGCTGGGCTACCGCGAAGTCACCGATGTGCGCGTGGGCAAGTTCCTGGAGGTCACGCTCGGCGGGCTGCCCCGGCAGGAAGCCGAGCAGCGGCTGCGCGCCATGTGCGAGCGGCTCCTGGCGAACACCGTCATCGAGGACTTCCGTTTCGAAATCCAGGAGGAGTGAGAGGACGGGGTGAAGTTCGGCATCGTCGTCTTCCCGGGCTCCAACTGCGACCACGACGTGTACCACGTGGCGAAGCACGTCCTGGGCCAGGAAGCGGCCTTCCTGTGGCACAAGGACTCATCCTTCAGCGGCATCGACTGCATCGTCCTGCCGGGCGGCTTCGCTCACGGTGACTACCTGCGCGCCGGAGCGCTGGCCAGGTTCTCCCCCATCATGAAGTCGGTCGAGGCGTTCGCCGCCCGCGGCGGGCTGGTGTTCGGCATCTGCAACGGCTTCCAGGTGCTGGCGGAGGCCGGCCTCCTGCCGGGGGCGCTGATGCGCAACGCCGGGCTGCAGTACCTTTGCCGGGATGTCTATTTGAGGACGGAGCGGCAGGACACGCCGTACACTGCGCGCATCAAGCAAGGCACCGTGCTCAGGATCCCGATCGGTCACGGGGAAGGATGCTATTACGCCCCCGAGGGAGTGCTGCGCGAGATCGAGGAGAAACACCAGGTGGTGTTCCGCTATTGCGACGCCGCCGGGCAGGTCAACGCCGAGTCGAACCCGAACGGGTCGTTGCGCGCCATCGCCGGGATCTGCAACGAGCGTGGAAACGTGATCGGCATGATGCCGCACCCCGACCGCTGCGCGGAGGAGGTCCTGGGGAATGCCCACGGACGGAGGATCTTCGACTCGATCGTGCACTCCTGGCAGCAGGCGCGCCGGGCGCGCATCTGAGGGTCGGGCCTTGAGTGGGAGGAGCTCCGCGTGTTGAGGCGTCTCAAGAAGATCCTGGGGGGGAGACCGCGCATCGATTACACCAGGGTCGGCCGCAACGACGACTGCCCCTGCGGCAGCGGCCGCAAGTTCAAGGCCTGCTGCATCGACAAAGTCGAGAGGAAGGCGCGCGCCGACCGCGACGCAAGGCTGTTCGGCAGCCGCAAGGGGTGACATGACCCGCGAGCCCGAGGTCACGCGCGATCTCGCCCGGCAGCACGGGCTGACCGCGGAGGAGTTCGACCGGGCCGTCGCGGTCCTCGGCCGACCCCTCACCTATACCGAGCTTGGCATCATTTCCGTGATGTGGTCCGAACACTGCTCCTACAAGAGCAGCCGGGTGCACCTGCGCGCGCTGCCGACCGAGGGAGGGCGGGTCATGCAGGGACCGGGGGAGAACGCCGGGATCGTCGACGTGGACGGCGGCATCGCGGCCGTGTTCAAGATGGAGAGCCACAACCATCCTTCCTACGTCGAGCCTTACCAGGGGGCGGCCACAGGGGTCGGCGGAATCCTGCGCGACATCTTCACCATGGGGGCGCGACCGATCGCTTCGCTCAATTCGCTGCGCTTCGGGTCGCTCGACCATCCACGGACCCGTTACCTGGTGAACGGCGCGGTGGCCGGGATCGCCGGCTACGGCAACAGCATCGGTGTGCCGACCGTCGGAGGGGAGATCGCCTTCCACCCTTCGTACGACGGCAACATCCTGGTGAACGTCTTCAGCCTGGGGATCGCCCGGCGCGAGAAGATCCACAGGGGGATTGCGACCGGTTCGGGGAACCCGGTGGTCTACGTCGGTTCGAAGACCGGCCGTGACGGCATCCACGGCGCCAGCCTCCTGGCGTCGTCCGCGTTCGACGCCGCCTCGGAATCGAAGCGGCCCACGGTCCAGGTCGGCGATCCATTCACCGAGAAGCTCCTCCTGGAGGCCTGCCTCGAGGTGATGAAGCTGACTGGCCTGGTCGTCGGGATCCAGGATATGGGGGCGGCGGGTCTCACCTGCTCGAGCGTGGAGATGGCGGCTCGGGGAGGCGCGGGGATGGAGATCGATATCGACCGCGTCCCCCTCCGCGAGGAGGGGATGACCCCGTACGAGATCATGTTATCGGAGTCCCAGGAGAGGATGCTCCTGGTCGCGACCCCGCAGAGCGAGCGGCGGGTGCGCGAGGTCTTCGAGAAGTGGGACCTGGACGCCGTGGTGATCGGCAGGGTGACGCCAACCGGACGAGTGGTCGTCTCCTCCAAAGGGCGGGTCGTGGCGGATCTGCCGGCCCGCGCAATCGTGGACGACGCGCCGCGCTACCGGCGTCCTAGCGCCAGACCCGCCTGGCAGGATTCCCTCCAGACGCTGAAGCTCGAATCGATCCCGGAGCCCTCCGACGGAAACGAGGACCTCAAGCGCCTGATCGCGTCGCCGAACCTTTGCAGCCGCGAGGGGATCTATCAGGTCTACGATCACATGGTGCGGACGAACACGGTCGTGCGTCCCGGGTCGGACGCGGCGGTGATCCGCCTCAAGGGGACGGACCGCGCCCTGGCGCTGACGGTGGACTGCAACTCCAGGTACTGCTATCTCGACCCGGCGGAAGGGGCGCGCCTGGCGGTCGCCGAGGCGGCCCGCAACCTGGCGTGCGCCGGGGCGGTGCCGGTCGGCACCACCGACTGCCTGAACTTCGGCAACCCGGAGAAACCCGAGGTGATGTGGCAGTTCGAGCGGACCATCGAAGGGATCGCCGCCGCCTGCCGCGCCCTGGAGTCACCGATCGTCGGCGGCAACGTCTCCTTCTACAACGAGACGGAAGGGAGGGGCATCCACCCGACCCCGACGATCGCCATGGTCGGGCTTCTGGAGGATGTGCGCTCCGCCCTGACCCAGTGGTTCAAGAAGGAGGGGGACTTGGTCTTCCTCCTCGGGGATCCCGAAGGTAGCCTGGCGGGGAGCGAGTATCTGGCGTTCCTGCACGGCCAGGAGGTGGGTCGGCCGGCCGCGGTCGATCTGGCGCGGGAGAAGGCCGTGCACGAGGTCGTCCTGAGGGCGCGCGACTCCGGCCTCGTCGTCTCCGCGCACGACTGCGCCGAAGGCGGGCTGGCGGTCACGCTCCTGGAGTGCTGCGTCAGCGGGCCGGAGGGGGCGGTGGGCGCCGACCTCAGGCTCGAGGGGAAGGGGCGACTCGACGCGTTGTTGTTCGGCGAGGCCCCCTCGAGGGTCATCGTCTCCGCTCCTCCCGAAGGGCGCGCCCGACTCGAACACGTCGCCCGCAGCGCCGGTGTGCCGATCCAATTCCTGGGCCGGGTGGGCGGGCTCGGCCTGAAACTGTCCCTAGATCGCACGAACGTCCTCGATCTGGAGGTTGCCGCGGCCCGCTCGGCATGGAGATCCGCTCTCGGGGAGCACCTCCGCGGATAGGCGAGCCGGCGCCGCCGGCGCGGCAGGCTCGATCCCGAAGGGCTCAGCGCCCTCCGAGGGCTCTCTTCTTGAGCGACAGATAACCGATCCCCTCGCCGGTGTCGCGGCTCTCGGGCAGGCCCAAATGCCGCCAGCCGGGAGCGACGACGGTCCCGATCGGATCGACCACCCCGAGGAATCCGCCCAGGACCCAGCGGACGTTCGCATAGCCGCTCTCCACGAGGAGGTTCGCGGCCGTCTCGGCACGCGGGCCGGACCGGCACCCGACGAGGACGGGCGTCTCGGGCGGCACGATCGCCCGGGCCACGGGCAGGAAGTCGGGGTTCGGGTCGAGCCCCTGCCGCATCGGATCGGGCGTACCGATCGGGATGTTGATCGCTCCTTCCGGATGGCCCGAGGCGAACTCCTCCTCGGTTCGCACGTCGAGATAGATCGATCCCTTCTCCTTCTGGAGCGCGCTGCGGGCCTGCGACACGTCGATCCTTCGGGCGGGCATGCGGACCTCCCTGTGACGCTGCGACGCTTCGATTCTACCCTCGATCAGCCGCCGTTCAGCAGGCACCGGGCGCGCCGGAAGACTGCGTACCACATCGAGCGGGTGAGCCTGCCGGTGTTGGTGTTCTGGCGGCTGGGATGGAATGAGCACAGGAGCGCCTTGCCGTCCGGAAGGAGCGCCTCCTCGCCGTGCCCGAAGCAGGGTCGCTCCCGTGCCGGGAGGAGCGTCCACCAGCCAGCGGCCTTGAGCCAGCCCTCGAAGGCGATCCGGCCGAGCACGACCACCACCCGCACCCGGGGAAGCAGCCGGATCTCCTCCCGAAGGTAGGGCCGGCAGTTGTCGAGCTCCCGCCGGGTCGGACGGTTGTCGGGGGGAGCGCAACGTGCCGCGGCGCTCACGTAGCAATCGATCAGCCTGAGCCCGTCCCCCCGGGCGACCGAGCCCGGCTGGCTCGAGAATCCGAAGCGGTGGAGCGCCTCGTACAACCAGTCGCCGCTCGAGTCACCCGTGAAGACCCGACCGGTCCGGTTCCCCCCGTGCGCCGCCGGAGCCAGGCCGATCACGTGGAGGCGCGCGCCGGGGTCGCCGAAGCCCGGCACCGGCCTGCCCCAGTAGATTTGATCGCGGAACGCCCGTTTTTTCTCGCGGGCCACGCGCGCGCAGTAGGCGCGCAGGCGCGGGCAGCGCGCGCAGGTGATGATCCTCCTCTGCACGTCCGTGATCGTCATGTTGGACGCCGGGCGGATCGTCGATCGGTCCTGCCTGAAGTTCAGGCGCTCGCCAGGCGAGCGATCTCCTCCCGCGTCAGCCGCCTGATCGAGAACTGGTACCCCTCGTAGACCGCAATCGCGTAGAAGAGAAGATCCATCGGATCGAAGGTCGCCTTCAGGAACTCCACGACCATGCCAGAATTGAGGGCTGAGAGGACGGCGCCGATCGGGAGATTCTGTTGGCGGGCCACGACGATGCAAACCGTCAACAGGTTGCCGGCCAGGCATCCCAGCAGGGAGAGCGCGGCGCCCATGTACCGGAAGGGCGGATCGATCCCCTTGCCGAAGACCCGAACCGCGTGGCCGACCAGGAAGCCGATGCCGACCGCCATCCATCCGATCTGGTAGTCGGTCGCCACCGTGACCGCGGCCCAGAGGCCGGCCCCCACGGCCGCCGCCACGCTGCCGGCCAGCAGCCCGACGCCGTAGTTCTGGTTGTCCCTCAGCTCGCGCAGGAGACCTTCCAGCCTGATCGGATCGATGGTCGCCTCCTTGCCTGACGTCCCCTCGGCAATCTTTCCTCGCTCCTGATCTGACCTGGGCACGGAGTCCCTCCTCGAGTGATCCTGGTGCATAACTTTGTGCCCCGTCCCGCCCCGGTCAAGGCCGGGCGGCGGCTCAGGCGCTCCGCTTCAGGACCACGAGCGTGACGTCGTCCTGGCGGGGTGAGCCGGCGTGGTGGCTGTCGATCTCGGCGGTGATCCGTCGGACGACTTCGAGCGGCGCACTCCCCCGCGCCGCGCCTGCGATCCCCAGGAGGCGCTCCTCCCCGAACTCCTCGCCCGCGGGGTTCTGACCCTCGGTCACGCCGTCGCTGTAGCAGACCAGGAGCTCGCCCGGCCGGAGCGCGATCGTCGCCACTTGGTACACGGTGTCCTCGAACAAGCCGAGGGGGCGCCCCGGCTGAGGGAAGCGTTCGGCGCGGCCGTCCGAGTGGATCACCCAGGGCGGGTTCTGGCCGGCGTTTACGTAGGTGAGAGAGTGCCGCTGGCTGTCCAGGACGCCGTAGAAGAACGTCACGAAACGGTTCGAGGGGATCTGCCGGCACAACAGGCGGTTCAGACGTGCGAGCGTCTCGTCGGCGGGAAGATCGAGCTCGGACAGGGCACGCAGGCTCGCCTGGAACGAGCACATCAGCAGAGCGGCGGGCAACCCCTTCCCCGCGACGTCGCCCAACCCGATGCCGTACCGACCCCCCGGGAGAGCGATATAATCGTAGTAATCTCCTCCGACCGCCCGGCAGGGGACGCTGCTCCCGTACAGGAGGTAGCCTGGGATCGGCAGCCCCTCGGCCGGCAGCAGGTGGTCCTGGATCTCCGCCGCCCTCTGCAGCTCCTGCTCCATCCGCTCGGCCGCGATCACCTGCTCGAACAGGCGCGCGTTCTCGATCTTGACCGCGGCAACGTTGGCGAGCTGCGTCAGGACGCGCAGGTTCTCCTCGGTGAACAGACCGGCCCTGTGACGGTTGTCGACGTAGATCAATCCAATCACCTCGCGGTTGTTCCAGAGCGGAACGCACATCACGGAGCGCAGGTGCTGCGCCTCGACGCTCTCGCCCTGCCGGAAGCGTTCGTCGAACAAAGCGTCGGACGTCAGGACCGATTCCTTCCTGTGGATGACGCGGTCGGCGACCGTCCGGCTCATCGAGATGGTCCGGCCGGCCTCGTCCGGAGGGACGATGATCACCTGGGGAATCAACCGGTCCCCTTGGAGGAGCATCAGGAGGCCGCGCTCGAACGGCACCGCCCGGCGCGCCAGGCCCATGATCGTGTCGAAGATCTCGCCCAGGGGCCGGTGGAAGACGAGCTGCTCGTTCGCCTCGAGCAGGATCCCCAGGGCCGGGCTGGGGACCGGCGTGTCGCGGAAGAACGCCGGTGGGCGCGCCGCATCCGCCGCGTGCGCCGCCGGTGGGGGCGTCACCTCGAGCATCAGGGGGAGATCGGCCAGGGCTGGCGTGTGGATCTCCCCGGCCGCCAGGAACTTCGTGTCGCCCCCTGCCGGCAACGGCCGGTTGGCGAACTCCACGGGGCTGGCGGGGGCGCCGTTGAAGATGAGCGTGGTCGAACCGACGCGGACGCGGTCTCCGGAGCGCAGGAGAACCGGATCGGCAATCCGGTCGTCATTCACGAACGTGCCGTTCTTACCGCCGGAGTCCAGGAGGTAGTAACCCTCGGGACGACGCACCACCTCGGCGTGCGTGCGCGACACGTTCAAGTCCTGGAGAACCAGGTCGTTGCCGGACGAACGTCCGATGCGTAAGGGGGTGGCGGAGAGCTCGCGACGGGAGCTCGCACCGTCCGGAGTCACGATCGTCAGGAAATCCACGAGAACGGCCCTCAAAGCTAGGGTTGGTTCTGCCCGGCAGGACAGCCGTGAGCCGATCCTACCGGACATCACCGGATTCCGCAAATCGAAATGGCTGGTCGTGCGAAAGGCAGCGGGTTACGGGCAGTTCCGTGACGGCACTTCGTCTCCGTTCTCGTCGATGACGAGTTGGACCTGTTTCTGCACCTGGTCACCCTCGTTGATCGTTCCGACGGTGATGCCGATGCGCGCGTCCTGCTGCGGTGCCGGCGGACGCACGACGGCGATGTAGAAGGCAGGGGCCGCGGCGAACGAAACCTTCCCCTGGGCGTTGGTGAGACCGCTGGTCTCGGCGACGCATCCCGGGTTCTCGAAGGTGCCTGCCCCGTAGATCGCCGCGTAGCATTTCGGGTCGATCCCCGCCGAGCTGGCGCAGGTGCCCTCTCCCGCGTCGTAGAGCCGCACCTCCGCTCCCACCATCGGGACGGTGCTATCCGGGTTTCCCCCCGTTCCGACCGTATGGAGCGTGGCGCTGATCAGCACGGTGCCGCATCCGGCCTCGTCCACCGCGCCGTCGCAGTCGTCGTCCAGCCCGTTGCACCGCTCCGCGGCGCCTGGATTGACGTCCGCATTGGCATCGTTGCAGTCGGCGCCCGCGGCAGGGGTGGACCCCCCGACAAAGAAGCCGTCGCGGTCGGCATCGACCCGCTTCGGGACGACACAGGGATCGATCTCCCGCGCCGCCACGAACTGAACGCGCGACCAGTCCGTCCCCCCCTTCAGGCGAGGATCGAACACCAGGCCCCGGATCGAATCACTGATATCAGGATAGGGGCACCGGTCCGTCGGGTGCCGGGACAGCAACCTCACGTCGTCGCCGCCCAACGTATCGAGGGCGACCGTGGTGAACCCCTGGATCGGAGAATCCACGGTCAGCACGAGGGATTCGGGGAGGAACTCGAAGCAGGCGGGGAGACAGTCGACGTCGTCCGAGGTCGGAGGATTGGAGGCAACGACCGCCTCGCCGGCGGCAACGGAGGTTCCGGCGAGCGCGAAGAGCTTGACTCCCTGAGCGGGCTCGATCAACAGCGGCTGGTTGGTCACCTGGCCCTGCGCGACCGGCGAGTAGGTGGCGCCCACCCGGCAGGTGTTGCCGGCGGCATCCGACACGATGACGGTCCCTCGGCCGATCCCGGCGTCAGGATCGGCCAGGCCGAGACTGAACGACACTCTCGACGCAGGCCGGCTCAGAGGGGTCGAGGTACATCCCGCGCACGTCAGATTGATGGACGAGGAGTCCAGGGCAACAGAAACGATTCCCGTCTGACCCGATCCCTTGTCCGATGCCGAGCCGTCCACGACGGCGGTCGTTCCGCTGCCGATGATCGATGAGACGCATATCGGGCGCTGGGTATCCAGTGCCAGGACGGTCGTGGTACCTATCAGCCAGATCGGCAAGGACAAGCTGGGTCGTAATGTGTTGCGCTTCCGCATGAGTGGGCTGGCCTCCTGGGTCGGGCGCCCGACGGTCCCTCGGGCTTCGGGTGTGGTCGAATTGACCGACAAAGTCTTGGGCTTTAGTACCGTCATTCTCCTTGCCTGTCAAGGGTTTTCAGATGCCGAGCGGCGGTGTGGCGGTCAGGAGCCTCTTTTGGGTGTGCCTTCCACACCTGCCAGCGCGGCGGACACCTCCGCCGACAGTCGAGCCAGATCCCTTCGGCCCAACAAAGCGGACCGATACGGCTCATCCAGGTCGGTCGCCATCTCGTTCACCAGCCTCCGGACCTCCCCGAGCAGGCTTTCGGCTCCTGTCAGATCGCCCCTGGCGCGTGCGTGATGGGCAAGGACCCAGGTGGCCAGGATCAGGCTTTCCCGCAGGTTCAAGGGCTTCCCCTCCTTCACCGCCTGGTCGGCGGCCGCGACGGCCTCGGGGCCGGGGGAGGCCCCGGGCCGCGAGGCGGCGAGATACGACAGGGCACGCACGCGGAGTGGGACGAGAGTGGACTTTCGAGCCTCTTCCTTGACCCACTCGAGATGGGATCGTCCGCCCGGACGTCCTGAGGCCAGCGACCACCTCCCCAGATTCAGGCGGGTCAGGATGATCAACCTCCTGTCGCCCGAGGACTCCGCCCGGCGGAGCGCCTCAGCAAGGGTGTCGAGGCAGCGGGCGATTTCGCCTCGCTCTCCCTGGAGCTCGGCCTGATAGTTCAGAAGCTCGGGCATGAGGGCCTCGTTGTTGGTCTCTTTCATGAGCCGCTTGACCTCACCGAGCTGCTTCTCCGCCTCGGCGAGCTGTCCCAGGTGCACGAAAGTTCCTCCCAGGTAGAGAAGAGCGGAGGTGAGCAGTTGCTTGTCATCGATCAGGCGCGCTCCGTTCACCGCCTCGATCAGAGCCTTCATGGCGGCGCCGTAGCTGCCCTGGTCCTCGTGGAGCATCCCCACGTTCGTCGAAAGGACCACGCTTCCCGCACGCTCACCGATCTCCCGCGCGATCGTCGTCGCCTCGGCTGCGAACCCTAGAGCCTTGTCGAAGCGCCCCTG
>JBIOWS010000161.1:0-2766 GCA_044868745.1 Candidatus Polarisedimenticolia bacterium | reverse complement strand
ACCACGAGACGATCGAGCGACTGCGGGACGTCGCGCACGTTCTCACACTGACGCGTGACGAGTTCCGTGCCCTGGCGGTCGCGGCCGCGCTGGAGGATTTTCGCGACGAGCCGATCACCATCGTGATTGACTTCGAGGAATGGCTCGACAGAGCCTTCCCCTCCGCCGCGAATCGGGCCCTGGCCGTCAAGATGATGGAGGACTGCCTCGAAGAGGACCTTGGCGGTCTCAAGGTGTGGCGCGAACAGGGCCGGCTCAAATTCGAGAGACGGAGCCTCCTCTGGAAGGGCACGCGGCGCGGTCTCTAGGAGCACGATGGGTCCGACGGCTCATCACGACCAGGGGGAAACGACCTATCGGCACTGCCCGCAATGCGGGGGCCGATTGGAGGAGAAGCTCGTCGTCCAGCACGAGCCTCCCCGGCTGGTCTGCGGCGCCTGCGCCTTCGTGTTCTATCTCGACCCGAAGGTCGCGGTGGGAGCGATCTGCACGAACAGCGGCGGCATCATCCTGCTCCGCCGCGGCATCGAGCCGGGGTACGGGAAATGGGTGTTTCCCGGGGGGTACATGGACCGGGGAGAGACGGTGGAGTCAGCGGCGCGGCGCGAGGCCCGGGAGGAGATCAACGTCGAGATCAGGCTGACCCGCCTGCTCAACGTCTACTCGTACGAGGGAAGCCCCGTGGTGGTGATCGTCTACCAGGCGGAGGTCGTGCAGGGAGCGGTTCGAGGCGGGGAGGAGGCGCTGGAGGTGCGCACGTTCGCGCCCTCGGAGATCCCATGGCGGGACCTGGCCTTCCGCAGCACCCGGGACGCACTCCGGGACTTTCTGGGGCGGGAGGAGGGGAGGGGCTGATGCTGCTCCAGGGGAAGGTGGCGGTCGTCACCGGAGGCGCCCGCGGTATCGGACGGGCGATCGCAGGGCTGTTCTATCAGGAGGGCGCCCGCGTCGCCATCGTCGCCCGCGACACCAAGAGCCTGCAGACGGTTTCGATGGAGCTGAACCAGGGCGACCATCGGATCGTCCCCTTCCGTTGCGACGTGACCGACAAGGACTCGGTCGAGGTCATGGTCGGAAACGTCGTGGAGGTGTGGGAGCGGATCGACATTCTGGTGAACAACGCCGGGGTCTCCGGCATGACGCCGATCGACGCCGGCGACGCACCCGGGGCCCAGGAGGCGGTGGACAGGAAGTGGGAGGAGATCCTCGCCACCAACCTGACGGGCCTCTACTACTGCACGCGCGAGGTCGTGCGGCACATGCCCGACAGTGGTGTGGGACGGATCCTGAATCTCTCCTCGGTTCTCGGCAAGTTCGGCGTGCCGGGGTATGCGGCCTACTGCGCCAGCAAGCACGGTGTCGTCGGATTCACCCGGGCGCTCGCCCTCGAGCTGGCGCCCAGGAGGATCACCGTCAACGCCCTCTGCCCGGGCTGGGTGTCCACCGACATGGCGCGGCGGGGAGTGGAGGAGAACGCCCGGCGGCAGGGGATCCCGGCCGAGGAGTTCCGCCGGCAGGCGGAGGCGCGGGTGCCTCTCGGGCGCTTCATCGAGCCCGAGGAGGTCGCGCGCCTGGCGCTCTTCCTGGCCTCAGACCAGGGGAGCGGGATCACCGGCCAGTCGATCAACCTGGACGGCGGGGCGGCGATGTGGTGACCTCGAAAGGAGGACCCGAAGGGTACGTCCTGGCGGTGCCGATCGAGGTCCGGTTCCGCGACATCGACAGCATGGGACACGTCAACAACGCCGTCTACTTCACCTACTTCGAAAACGCCCGTATCGCGTACTGGAGGGCGGTCCCGGGGATCCGATCGCGACGCGAGGTGGATTACGTCCTGGCGCGTGCCGAGTGCGACTTCAAGAGCCCCGCCACGATGGACGACGACCTGGCGTGCCATATCCGCGTGGCCTCCTTCGGGCGGACATCGTTCGCCTTCGAGTACGTGCTGCGCGACGAGAGATCGGGACGGATCGTCGCCCGGGGACGCACCGTGCAGGCGCTGTACGACTACGCCGCCAGGAAGGTCAGGCCGCTGGACGAGCCTCTCAAATCAGCCATCCGGACATTCGAGGGACGGGCGATCGAGTCCCGCCCCTCCAGGAGGCAACGCGATGAACAAGGGTGATGTGGCGATTCTCGTGGAGAACGATTATCAGGACCAGGAGGTCTGGGTCCCTCTCTACAGGCTGAGGGAGGAGGGGTACCGCACCGTCGTCCTGGGGACGGGTGCTGCGGAATACAAGTCCAAGTTCGGCTATCCGATCAAGGCGGAGAGCGCCGCGTCGCAGGTTCCGGGCGAGCGGTTCCTGGGGGTGGTGATCCCGGGCGGCTGGGCGCCCGACCGCCTCCGCCAGGATTCGGGCGTCCTCAAGCTGGTGCGGGACCTGTTCGAACGCCGGCGCGTGGTGGCCGCGATCTGTCATGGCGGCTGGGTCCTGGCCTCGGCCGGCGTGGCCCGTGGCAGGCGGGTGACCTGCTACCAGGCGATCCGCGACGACATGATCCACGCGGGGGCCGAGTACGTCGACCAGGAGGTGGTCCGCGATGGAAACCTGATCACCTCGCGCAAGCCCGACGACCTGCCGGCCTTCTGCAGGGAGATCCTGAAGGCCCTGCGCGAAGTCTGAGTTCGATCGGATGACCCGGGAGGCCGCGTCTCTGAGGATCGGCGCCTCGAGCTGGAGCGCCCCCTCCTGGGAGGGAGTCTTCTATCCGCAGGGCATGCCCGCCTCCGATTACCTGTCCTACTATGCCGCCCGGTTCGAC
>JBIOWS010000160.1:0-6720 GCA_044868745.1 Candidatus Polarisedimenticolia bacterium | reverse complement strand
CCAGGAATTCACCAACCTGGGTCTGGACTCGTTCACCGCCGTTGAATCGGGCTACACGGGAGATCAGGGGGGATTGAACCTGCTCCTGACGGAAACCTCCGTGTTCAACCCGAACGTCTTCCTGGAGACCAAGCTGCAGCACTTCACCTCGAGGCCGCGGCTGATCCCCACCCTGGACGCGGATACGAACGGCAACGGTGTCCTGTTCGACGACCGGAACGGGAATCACTTCTTCGAGGGGACGGAGCGCGACCCCGGCGTGGACTGGGACCGCGACGGCGCGTACGACGTGTTCGAGGATATCAACGGCAACGGCCACCTGGATCCGGGCGATGACAGGGACAAGGACGGCCGCCTCACGCGGGCTGGCGTCGGTTGTGAGTCGGAGTTCCGGGAGGACCAGGACTGCGACGGTCGCCTCGATTTCATCAACGAGGACAAGAACGGCAATGGAACCCTGGACGACGGCGAGGACATCGATCAGGACCGCCACCTCGACCTCGGGACCGAGGATCGCAACCACAACCAGGGATACCCGGACGATCGCCCCTTCCCCAAGCGGACCGATCTCAACTATCAGTGCGAGGAGGGGGTTGTCCCGTGCGAACCGCTCTCCCAGCTTCCCGCGAGCTACCCGTACCCGACCCTCCTGCCGACGCCACGGGATCGCGACTACGAGGTCGACCAGCGGACCCTGCGTATCAACGGTCCCTACCCGTCCGATTTCGACGCCGAGGTCGGCCGCATCACCCTCAAGCAGGACCTGACAGTTTACGTACCCGAGTGGCACGGGCAGCACGATTTGAAGTTCGGCGGCGTTGTGGAGCGGGAGCACTACAACCAGGATACCAATCGACGGCCGACCCTTTTCCCGAACGCCGAGCCCCCCAGCGGAACCGGCCTCGTGCCGACGATCGGCGTCCAATTGCCGGCCGAGAATCACGTCTCGAACGAGGCCACGAACACGACGTTCGGGATGTATGCCTCGGACACCTACAAGCCGCTCCCGAACCTGACGATCGGACTGGGGGTGCGCTTCGAACGTGAGGCGACCGACTCGTTTGGCTACACCCCTTTCAGCCCCGCGGGGGAGAGACGCCTGTACGACCGGATCTGGAACCTCAGTGGCGGCGAGGTCGGCAAGCCGGACGACCTGATCGGCAACAATGATGGGCTCCTGAGTGCCGGGTTCTGCTCCGACCCCCTCTTCGGGGAGCTGAACTGCAGGGATAATCCCCGTAACAACCCGACGATCACGGAGCTGGGACAGCTCAGGGCGATCGCGCCGTCACGTTTGACCCAACACCACTATGCAACGGAGCTGACGGCACAAAGCCTCATCACGCTCTTTCCCGACATCAAGGATCCTGTCACCGGTGAGATAGACGTCGAGAAGCTGCGCTCCCTGGGGCACGCCACCTTCCTGGAGCGGGAGGCGTTCCGGCTGACGAACAACAACCTGGCCCCGCGCTTTGCCATCTCCTGGGACCCCTGGGCGGACTCGAAGACCAAGGTTTTCGCGGCCTGGGGCCGTTACTACGACAAGCTGTTTCTCGATGCCGTCGTCCCGGAGGAGGGTCCGGATGACATCTTCCGGTACTATCGGCGCGACCTGTCCGGCATCTCCGCCTCGGGCATCCCGAACAACCAGATCGGTTCCGCCATCACCAAGGCGCCGCCGAATGCGAACCAGATCGATCGGGGCCTGCAGACGCCATTTTCCGACGAGCTGGCCGTGGGCTTCGAGCGTGAGCTGGCTCCCGAGGTCGGGCTCAGGATCACCTATTTCAACAAAAAATACCGCCTGCAGCTTCAGGATCGGGACATCAATCACGCCGTTCGGATCGGCGCGGACGGGAGGATGATCGACGCCATCGGGAGGCTCGTGCCGACAGCGGGCGCCTCCTCCGCGGTCCGTCTCAAGGACAATCGCCCCGACCTCTACATCTACAACTTCTTCTTCAACCAGATCTTTCGCCTGGGGAACTTCAACGAGGCCCGCTACAGGGGGGTCGAGTTCCAGGTGACCAAGCGCCTCAGCCGCAAGTGGCAGATGGACGCTTCGTACACGTACTCGAGAGCGCAGGGAGACGCGGAGGATTTCCGGTCCGTCCTGGGGGACGATCCGGCCGTGGTCAAATACGAATACGGGTACCTGGATTACGACATCAGACACTTCGTGAAGTTCAGCGGCGTGACCTACCTCCCTCGCGACTGGCAGGTCGGCGGAACGATTTTCTGGCAGTCGGGACTGCCTTACTCCGTCATCAACACGTTCGTCGCGACCGACAACTACGACTACCCGCAGTTCCGGTACCTCCTCGGGTACGTGCCGGAGAACGCCGACACGCAGGGAGAGCGCAATTTCATCCCGATACGCCGCAATTCGGGGCGCAACGACGCCTACTACAACATCGGTGTCAGCGCCCGCAAGGCGTTCGTGTTCGGCCGGCTCAACTCGAAGCTGCACCTGACGGTCGACAATCTTCTCAATACGGACGATCTGGAAATCAACACCTACGAGCCGTCCAATCCCAATCGCAGCGGCAACCTGCAGCTCGATTCCGCTCGTCGCTTCGGCCGGCGGTTCAAGATCGGATTCGAGTTCGAGTTCTAGCGGTCGCTTCCCTCCCGCCCCGCGTTTCGTTGACAGCCGGAGGTCGCCGGGATAGACTCGGCGCCCTGCGCGTCTCCGGCTGATGCCCATGACACTCCGTTTTCACAACACATTGACACGGCGGGAAGAGGAATTCGTCCCGCTGTATCCGGGTGAGGCCCGCCTCTACACCTGCGGCCCCACGGTTTATGACTTCGCCCACATCGGCAATTTCCGCACCTACCTGTGGGAGGACCTCCTGCGGCGGTACCTGAAATTCCGCGGCTACCGGGTAACCCAGGTGATGAACCTGACCGACGTGGACGACAAGACGATCGCCAACGCGCGCCAGGCCGGCCTGCCCCTCGAGGAGTACACGCGCACCTTCATCGACGCTTTTTTCGAGGACATCGAGGCGCTGGGCATCGAGAAGGCCGAGCACTATCCGCGAGCGACGCGCTACATCCCGGAGATGGTCCGCCTCGTCCGCAGGCTCCAGGAGAGGGGACATGTCTATGAGAGCCGCGGATCTCTTTACTTCAAGATCGACACGTTCCCGGCCTACGGGCGGCTGTCCGGGATCGATCGGTCCGAGGCGGCGGGGCAGGCGCGCATCGATTCGGACGAGTACGAGAAGGACGATCCGCGCGACTTCGTCGTCTGGAAAGCCCGCAAGAACGGCGAGCCGTTCTGGGAGACCGAGCTGGGGCCGGGGCGCCCGGGCTGGCACTTGGAATGCTCCGCGATGTCGATGCAGCACCTCGGGGAGACCTTCGACATTCACACGGGCGGCGTGGACAACATCTTCCCTCATCATGAGAACGAGATCGCCCAGAGCGAGGCGGCCACCGGGAAACAGTTCGTGCGCTACTGGCTGCATGCTGCTCACCTGGTGGTGGACGGTGAGAAGATGTCGAAATCTCGCGGCAACTTCTACACGCTGCGCGACGTCAGAGCGCGGGGCCACGATGCGCGCGCGATCCGCTATCTGCTGCTATCCGTGCACTATCGCAAGCCCCTCAACTTCACCTTCGAGGGGCTCGTCCAGAGCCAGGCGGCCCTGGGCCGCCTCGACGATCTGGCCCTGCGCCTCGAGCAGGATAGGTCACCGAAGGGAAGTGGGTCGGGACTGGGGGCGAAGGCTTCGGAGGTTCGGGATGCCATCGTGGAGGCGCTCGACTCCGACCTCAACACTGCCGGGGCGCTCGGTCGCCTGTTCGATCTGGCGCGGGAGACCCACACGGCCCTGGACGCCTCGCGGGCGGAGGAGGGAGATCTGCAGGAGGTCCGCAAGGTCCTGGGGATCTTCGAGACCATTTTCGGGATCAGTCTGGGCCAGCGCGGCATCCTGGATGAGGAGGTCGAGACCCTGATCCGCAAGCGCGCGAAGGCGCGCGCGCATAGGGATTTTGCCGAGGCGGACCGCATCCGGGGCGACCTCCTGAAGCGCGGAATCGTGCTCGAGGACACACCCCAGGGTGTCCGCTGGAAGCGCCGGACCGGCTGACTGTGCAGCGACCTAAACCAAGCAGCCCTCGACCCGGTCCAATCGACAGAGGAGGCGATGGAAGCCGCCGCCGGACGGCCCGACAGCGACGAGACGCTCGTGTCCCGGTTCCAGCGGGGCGACGCGTCGGCGTTCGACGAGTTGGTGACGCGGCATCGCCGGGCCGTCTATCGGCTGGCCTACCGCCTGCTCGGGAGTCACGAGGATGCGGACGATGTTTCACAGGAGGCCTTTCTGAGGGCGTACAGGGGCCTGGGCCGCTTTCGGGGCGAATCCAGCTTCCGCACCTGGGTCGTGCGGATCGTCCTCAATCTGGCACGTAGCGCCCGCCGCTCGCGGCGCGTCTTCCTCCCCTTCGAGCATGCCGGCGAGCTTCTGCAGCCGGGCGACCCCCAGGAGGCGTCGCTCAGACAGCAGGTGAGGCGGGCGGTCGAGCGCCTGCCGTTCCGGCAGAGGCAGGTCCTGGTCCTGAAGGTGTACGAGGGTATGAAGTTTGTCGAGATCGCCCAGGCGGCGAGGATGTCGGTCGGCACGGCGAAGGCCACCTTCTTCCAGGCGGTACGGAACCTCAGGAAGCGCTTGGGCGCGCCCACGGCGCGGCCGCAGGCGCAGGAGGATGCCGGGGCATGACGCGGTGCGCCGAGGTCCCGGAGCTGGTCGCGCAGCTGGCGGCGCGCGAGATCGACCCGGCCGTGCGCCGACAGCTGGAGGCGCACCTGGGGGACTGCCGGGCCTGCTCGGACGAAGCGACCGATCTTCGTCAGACGCTGCTGGCGCTCCAGGAGGGTGACGTCCCCGATCCGGGGGAGGCCTACTGGACCGCGTTCGACTCCCGGCTGAGCCGGCGCATCGCCGCCTACGGGCGTCGGTCGGGCATCCGGCGCTTCCTGGCCCTGGCCGCCGCGGCCATCCTGGTGGTCGGCCTGGCGCTGACGGCCGTCACGCGTGTCCGGGACGTGCGACGGCAGGCCGCGCAGATCAAGCGACACGATGCGGAGACCCACCTCGAGGATCTGTTGGAGCAGGCCGCCTCGGATCAGAGCGGCCTCCGCGACGCGCAGGCGATCCTGGACGAGATGATTCCCGTCGATGAGGTGGAGATCGAGGATGCCCTCGGCTCGCTCTCCCCCGAGGAGAGAGAGAAGCTGGCCCGGGACTTGTCCGGGACCCAAGGGTAGGATGGAGGAGGACGATGAAGAGAATGGTCGGATCAGGGCAGGCGGTGAGGGGGGCGGTGCTCGTCGTCCTTTCTCTCTTGGGCGGCACGCTCCTGGCTGCGGTCCCTGAAGTGAGGCGCGGGGGCGCCCCGCCGCCGGCCCGGAGCCTCGAGCCTGGTCCGACGCCGGGGGAGATGCGGGGGGCGATCGAGCAACTGATGCTCGACAGGCTGAAGGAGGTGCTGCGCCTGACTCCGCGCCAGGAGGGTCGAGTGATCCCAAAGGTGCAGTCCCTTCTCGAAGCCCGGCGGGATCACGTGGCGCAGAGACGGGTCGCCAGGGCCCGCCTGCGGGCTCTCCTCGTGGACGATACGGCGAGCGACGACGCCATCCTGGAGGCGCTCGAGGGGGCCCGGCGGATCGAGCAGGAGTTCCGGCTCAAGGAAGAGCGTCTGCGCGAGACGATCGGGAGCGACCTGACGCCTCGCCAGCAGGGCCGCTTCATATTCTTCAAGGAGCGATTCCGCAGGGTGATGCAACGCCGGCTGCAGGAGGCCGCGGAGCGCGGTGCGCCGCGCCGGTCCGGTGCGCCCGGGCGTCGGCCGGCAGGACCCTCGACGGAGATCTCTCCGGACGATCTCGAGCCCGAGGTCGAGGAATGACCGACCGGTACCCGGCTGTCTCGGAGGCGCCTCCTCCCTTCGGCCCGACCCACGATCTCGGAAGACGGGGGGAAGAAGCAGCCGCCGAGTTCCTGATCGCCAACGGATTCCGCGTCCTGGAGCGGAGGTACAGGTCGCGCGCTGGCGAGATCGACCTGATCGCCCAGGAAGGGGACACCGTGGTCTTTGTCGAGGTGAAGACGAGGACCTCGCTCGCCTGCGGCCTCCCGGCAGAGGCCGTCGACCGACGAAAGAGAGCGCGGCTGGCGCGCGCCGCCTCGATCTACCTGATGCGGAGCGGCACCTCGGACCGCCCCTGCCGGTTCGATGTGGTCGAGGTTCTGAGAGTCCCCGGACGGACTCTTCGGATCCGCCTGATCCGCGACGCCTTCCAGGCGGACTGACGCCTTCCCGACCTTGACAGTCGCGCGATTGGCCCGGTATAGTCCTTTGGCCGCTCGAGACTTCCGAGCGACCTGGCGGGAATAACTCAGAGGTAGAGTGCAACCTTGCCAAGGTTGAAGTCGCGGGTTCGAATCCCGTTTCCCGCTCCAGCCATCATGACCATTCCGCGACCCTGCCACAAGTCGCGGCACGGCCGGCCCGTCGGCGGGCCGGCCACCCTTTCCTCCGTCGCCCCGGGGTTGCGTGCCTGAGGTATCCCCACGATCGCGTGACCATCCGCAGCGCGTCGCGGCTCATGCTCGCTCGCGCGGGCTCCCGGATGCCCCTGTCGCGCGCCTGGCGCGGCTCGAAATCGCCACGCCGCGCCGCAGCCCGCCACGTGTCGCCCGGGTT
>JBIOWS010000159.1:0-2168 GCA_044868745.1 Candidatus Polarisedimenticolia bacterium | reverse complement strand
AGTATTGACCGGCAAGGGCCTCCCCCCAGGCTTCCCGGAGCTCGCGCAGCGTGAACCGGGTGACGCGCTCGAAGGCGGCGTCGGCGGTCGCCCCGGCGCCCATCGCCTCCAGGACATCCACCAGGCGCGGGAACCCTTCCCGATCCAGCAGGAACTCGACGAACGACAGGGCGGAGGAGTAGGTGAACGACTGCCCCCACCCCGCCTTGTCCGCCATCGACCTGTACTCCTTGGCGAGGGAGGTGCCGGCCCCGGCGGTGGTGACCCGTCCCTCGAGCTGCTGGGCGATCCCCTCGTGAAGCCAGCGGGGCGCGGTCCCGTGACTCTTGCCAGCGATGAAGGCGTGCGCCAGCTCGTGCACGAGGACCGCCCGGGCCTCCGCGGTGATCTGCTGTAATCCGCCAATCGGCACGCGGATTTTGCCGTCGTACAGCCCTGCGACGCTGGCCTCGGCCTGGGTCGCTTCGTAGAACTGCTTCTGCGGGTAGACGATGACCACGATCGGCTGCTGGGGGTAGTGCCCGAAGCGGGCCTGCAGGGAGGAAAACTGCCCCTCGAGGAACGTCAGGATCTGCGATCCCAGGTCGGGCCCGGCTCGCAAACCGTCGTACTTGAGGGTGAAGTGGGCCGCCTCCGATTGCCTGTAGTCGCCGTCGATCGAGCTCTCGCGGCGCAGCTTGTCGATGCGCTCCTTGAGGGATGACTCCGGCCGCAGGGCGTACGACTTCTCCCAGGCGGCGAGCGCGTCCTCCAGGCGCTCCTGGCTGTAGTAGACATCCCCGAGGAGAGCGTGCAGACCCGCGTGGTCGGGGTGCTCGAGGATCGCCTGTTCCAGGGTCGAGCGGGCGTAGACATCCCTGTCCTGGCTGAAGTAGGTGGCGGCCAGGCCGAGCTGGGCGGTTGCGTCGTGCGGATCGTAGCCCAGGGCTTCCCTGAAGCGGGCCAGCGCCTCGTCGAAGTCGCGCGACCTGTGGGCCTGCGCCCCGAGCTGGTTCAGCAGCGCCACGAGCTGCCGGGTGTTCTCGGCGCGGGCCATCGGATACATATCGATCCGGCGCTTCAGCTCGTCGATGGCGCGCAGGATCTCCTCCCGGGAGCGGGGCTGAGTGGAGGCGGCCTGGGGGGCTCCTTCGGCCGCCGCCATGCGGCCGGTCGCTCTGGTGTTTCCGGCGCCGTCGGCTGCCGCCGCTCCCGTCTCGATCTTCGCCACTTCGGAGCGCGGAATGACGATCCTGCCGCTCCCCTGCCGGATGACCAGGTCGCCGCCGCGCGCCTCCCAGGAGTCCGCCACGATCGTGCCGCCGTTTTTCAGATGGATCACATCCGCGGCAGCCGGCCGCCCGGCGAGGATCAGGAGCACCGGGAGGATCATCGCGGCCTTGCCGGGGACGCGGTTCTGCATGTCAGCTCTGGCCTGTCCGTTCCGGGTGGGGCAGGGAGATGACGATCGGCTGGATCCCCCCCTCCGCGAGGGCCGGTGGGAGGCTCGCGGCCGCCGCGAGCGCGACGTCCTTGGATCCGTACACCCCCCAGCATGCACGGTAGCAATCGCGTCCTTTGAGGGAGTAGGGGAGGAAGAAAAGCGATCCGCCGTTTCCGGAGAGAGCCACAGCATTCCTCAGTGTCGCATCCTGACAGGCGATCATCAGCTGCAGCGTGTGTGTCGCCCCGCTCTGAGCGGCGATCAACTCCTCGAAGATCCTCGACGCCCCGGGCAAATCTCCTGCGTCGAGCCGGCCAAGGGCGGCCAGGTAACGGGGATCGTCCCTCAGGGATGGCGAGGTTCCCTGCGCAGCGGCGATCGGCGCCGGCTCTGCCGGAAGCTCCGCCTGAGGCTCCGGTTGGGGCACGCTCTCGGTCTCCTGCGGGGGGGCGGCCCGGAGCGCCGGGGCGTGCTCTTCCGCCACCGGCTCGCCCCCACGCCGAACGGCCAGGAGGTAGACGCCGGAGGCCAGAGCGATGCTGACCGCACCCGCGATCGCCAGCAGACGCAGGGGAAGCCTCGATTCCCTGTCCCGCGTCACGAACCGCCCGTCGAACGTGACCTCGATCGGGCCGACGTGAACCCTCTCGCCCGTCTCGGGATCGACCAGCCACTCGACCTCCACCGGCGCCTCGCCGGCAGGAAGCGCGAACGCGGGGAGCTCCGCCTTGGGAATCGGCGGCGG
>JBIOWS010000158.1:0-2366 GCA_044868745.1 Candidatus Polarisedimenticolia bacterium | reverse complement strand
GCAGGACCGAGCGCTTCTCCTACCTCCTGTACCCCGGGGCCGCGCTCATCCTGACGGAGCTGGCGCTCGGCGGGACGTTGTTGAGGAGGATCCCCTGATGCGTTTCGGCGCCCACGGATACCTCTGGCTCGTGCTCGCTCTCCCGGTCCTGATCGGGATGCTCGCCCTGGAGTTCAGAAGACGGAGACGGGCCCTCGAGGTCTTCGGCGACCTCCACCTCATGCGTCGCTTGACGATGAGCGCCAGCCTCGAGAGGCGGCTCATCAAGGCGGCCCTCCTGGTCGTCGCGTCGTTCTTCTTGATCCTGGCTCTGGCTCGCCCGCAGTGGGGAGCCAGGCTCGAGACCCTCAACCGACGCGGGGTGGACGTGATGGTGGTCGTGGACACCTCCGTGAGCATGCTCGCAGAGGACGTCAAGCCAAACCGGCTCGCCCAGGCGCGAGCCGCGGTTTCTTCGCTCATCGATCTTCTGGAGGGCGACCGGGTGGGAATCGTCGCTTTCGCAGGAGACGCCTATGTGGCCTGCCCTCTCACCCTCGACTACGCGGCGGCCAGGATGTTCGTGGACGTTCTCGACACGGACCTGATCCCGATCCATGGTTCGGCGATCGCCGCCGCCATCCGGGCGGCGATCCCCGCCTTCGAATCTCTGGAGCGCCGGTACAAGGTTCTGATCCTGATCACCGACGGAGAGGATCACGAGGGAGACCTCGATGCTGCGGCTCGCGCGGCCGCCTCACAGGGAATCATCATCCACGCGGTCGGCGTCGGCGGACCCGCGGGCGAGCCGATTCCTCTGCGTAACGCGCGTGGCGACGTGGTGGGCTACAAGGAGGACCGCGATGGCCGCAAGGTGACCAGCCGGCTGGATGAGAGCGCCCTCGAGTCGATCGCAGCGACCACGGGAGGCAAGTACTTCCGCTCGACTCCGGAAGGAATCGAGCTCCACAGGGTGTACGAGGAGATCTCCCGGATGGACCAGAAGGCCCTCTCGGGGCGGCTCCAGACGGCGTACGAGGAGCGCTATCAGATCCCCTTGGGGGTGGCGATCGCCATCCTGGCGCTCGAGGCGGGCTTGTCCGATCGAAGGCGGGGGGGCACGGCGGCCGCCACGGACCCGACGGAGGCAGCGGCATGAACCGTTTGTGGCTGACCGGCCTCGCGCTGGTTGTGGGGTTCGCGGCGCCTTCCCCGCTCCGGGCCGACTCGACCGCCTCGAAGAACAACGAGGGGAATCGGCTCTACAATCAGAAGCGGTACGAGGACGCCCTGAAAATGTACACCGACGCCCAGGCCTCTCGCCCTGGGGCGCCTGAGCTGCATTACAACATCGGAAACGTGCTGTACCGGAAGGGAGAGTTCGACAAGGCGATGGAGGAGTACCTGAAGGCCCAGGCGGCGGCCGATCCCGACCTGGCCCAGGCGGCCACCTACAACCGCGGCAACGCGCTGCTGATGGAGGGACGGCTGCCGGACGCCGTGCGCGCGTACGTTCAGGCGCTGCGGGCGAAGCCGGCGGACACCGACGCCAAGCGCAACCTGGAGTTGGCCCTACGCCTCCTTCAGCAGCAGGAACAGAAGAAGCACGAGTCTCCCCAGCAGCGCCGGGACGAGAAGGACCAGAGCAAGGAGTCCCCGCCCCAGGCGGCGCCCGCTCGCCCGGGAGGAGATCTGCCCAAGCCCTCCAGGCCGCTGGGCGCAGAGATGACCGATGAGGAGGCCCGACAGGTGCTGGAAGCGCTGCGCGAGGAGGAGAAGGAGGGCATCCGGAAACACGCGCGCGCGAGCGTCCCAAAGATGAACGAGCCGGAGAAGGATTGGTGAAGAAGAACGACGCGACGCCGGGGAGGTGTTGGGCCGTCGCAGTCCTGCTGGGGTGGACCGTCGGCGCCGCCGGGGGTGGCGCCGGCGCGCAGGAAGTCAGCGTGCGGGCGGAAGCGGATCGCACGCGCGTGGGCCCCGGCGAGGATATTGTCCTCTCGGTGGAGATCCAGGCGCCCTCGTTCGACCAGACGGCGCCTCCCGACGTGGCGCGTCTCGAAGATTTCGACATCATGCGCGGGCCTTCGGTGGCGTCGCGGTTCCAGTGGATCAACGGGAGGACCTCCTCCACACGGACCTATTCCTACGTCCTCAGGCCCCGACGGGTCGGTTCACTGACGATCCCCTCGCTCGGCCTGCTCATTCAGGGGAAGACCTATCACACGGAGAGGATCGAGGTGGAGGTGGTCCCCGGCGGGGCAGGCGGAGGGAGCGGCGGCGCCGCACTGCCACCCGGCGCGATCCGGGGGGGCCCGTCGCGTCCCCCTCCGGCCGACCGCGGCAGGCCGACCCCGGATGGCGGGGCAACCGTCTTGGTGCGTGCG
>JBIOWS010000157.1:0-11618 GCA_044868745.1 Candidatus Polarisedimenticolia bacterium | reverse complement strand
GCAGATCTCCCGTTCCAGGGCGGCGAAGCTCGAGGGTGTGTCGGGGAAGGCCGCGGTGTCGTCGCTCATGCGATAGACCGACAGGTCGTGGGGAATCTCGTCCATCAAAGCCAGGAACGGGCTGCCGGGAGACATCCACAAAAGGTCGACCCGTTCGAACCCTGCCCGCGCCAGGACCCCGCGCAGGCGCGGCACGCTCGCCCGCAGCGTGAGACGGTGGACCGCGGCGCTGTCAAAGATCGGGTAGGGGCGGTACGGCACGAAGGTCATAGGCGCATACGCGAACATCGATCCGCCCGCCAGCAGTTCGCCTCCGCGCCGCCAGAGCCGCAGGCGCGCCCGGGTCTCCGTGCCGGCCTTGAGGAAGTTGACGGGCGACACCGGACCGGCGCACCAGGCGACGCGCGCTCCCGCTCGGACGAATCGATCCGCCAGATGGTGACCGGCGACCCGGACCGGGCTCCCGGGGACAAAATGCTCCCACATGAGGACCCTCATCGTTCCCCCCGGACCGCGCGGTCGAGACGGAAGGTGGCGAGCATCGCCGCCTCGATCTCTGCTAGCGATATGATCTCGGACCGCTGGCCGCGCAGGGCCAGACCGATCGCCTCCCATTGGCCGGCGATCCCTTTGTCCTGGCGCGCAAGATCGAGCGACCCGCCCGGCCCGCCGGACACCGACAGGCTGCGGAAATCGTCCAGCACGAGCGCCGCACCTCCCTTGAAGACCTCGAGACGCTCCTTCGCGAGTCCCTCCGCCCCGATCCCGGTGTAGACCAGCACCGCCCGCGATCCCCCCGACAGATCCAGAAGCGCCGCGAACGAATCGCTCGACACCACCGAAACGCCGTCGGAGGGGAGGGCGCGCGCCTCGATCCCCAGGAGGTCGCCTCCGAGCAGATGCAGGAGGAGATCGACGAAGTGGCAGCATTCGCCGAGGATCCGGCCGCCCCCCTCGAGGGGGTCGTGTGCCCAGTGTCCCGGCGGGAGCGGGCCGGCGTTGACGCGATAGAGGGCAAGAGCCGGGCCGGACAGCCGCGACAGAACTTCCCTGGCCCTGCGGGCCAGCGGGCTGTAGCGTCGATTGAAGCCGACCGCCAGAAGGCGCCTGGCCCGGCGCGCTTCGGCGAGGATCGGCGACAATTCGTCCTCCTCGAGGCAGAGCGGCTTCTCGACCAGGACGTGCTTCCCTGCCCGGAGCGCCGCCGTCGCCTGCGGGGCGTGCAGGTTGTGCCGGGTGCCGATGAGCACCAGATCGACGGCCGCGTCCTCCAGAAGGTCGCCCAGGTCCGTGGAGGCGCGCGGGATGCCGAAGCGGCGCGCCGTCTCGCGCGCGTTCAGCGGCGAGGCCGTGACGACGGCGCGCAACCCGAATCCGCTGGCGCGTCGGAGCACCGGAAGGTGGACCCCCTTCACGAAGGCGCCGGCACCACAGATCCCGACGCCGATCTCGCCCGCCCTGGATGTCAGGGCCTCGAAGGTCTCCGGCCGCACGCCCCGGTCCCGTCGCTCGGCGCCCGCCGGGGCGGACTGCGGAGGTCCCTCGGCACGCGCGACCGGCCCGGCGCATCCCCCGTACTCCAGGACGACCCCGAGCGGGCGGCCCTCCGCTCCGTCCCGATCGATCGCCTCGTAGGCAGCGGCCGCCTCCTCCAAGGGGAAAACGTGATCGACCATCGGCGCCACCGCCACGCGGCCGTCGCGCAGGAGGCCCAGGAACGCCGCCATGTTGCGGTTCTCGGTCCAGCGCACGTAGGCGGGCGGGTAGTCGATCCCCTTGTCCTCGTAGGTCGGGTCGTAACGTCCCGGTCCGTACGAGGTGCTGATCAGCAGGTCGATCTCCTTCTCGTACAGGAGGGAACGGTCGAGGTCCAGGCCGACGTCTCCGACGATCACGATCTTCCCCTTCTTGCGACAGAGTCGCGCCGCGAGGTTCGCCACTTCCGGGCCTGTGGCCGCCGCATAGACCAGGACCGCGTCCGCCAGGAGACTGCCCGTGGCGCGCGGGACCTCCTCGCGCGGGTCGCGCGATCCGAGGTCGAACGCCTCGAATCCGAGACGGCGGCAGCGCGCCGCCCGCGCCGGGTCGAGGTCGAATCCGAGGACGAGGGCGCCCGCCGCCCGCAGGATCTGGGCTCCCAGCGTACCGATGAGGCCCAACCCGAGGACGACGGCGCACTCGCCGATCTGGATCCCGGACCGCCTCACTCCCTGCAGCGCGATCGCTCCCAGCGTCGTGAAGGCGGCATCGCGAAGCGCCACAACCTCGGGCACCGGCACGACCAGGTTGCGCGGCACGGCGATCCACTCGGCGTGGAAGGCGTGCCCGGCGCCGGCGCAGGCCACGCGGCAGCCCGGCGGCAGATCGGTCACACCGCGGCCGACCGCGTGCACGATCCCCGAGGCCGCATACCCCGGGGCCGAGGGCGGGCCCGGGCCGCGCGCGCGGATCCGGTCCAGTACGCCTGCCGGACCCTCGGTGCTCAGGACATTCAGGGCCCGCCGGATCGCTCCGGGATCGGCCGCTCTCGACAGCAGGGAGACCGAATCACCCGCGTGCAGGGTGACGCGCTCGGTGCCGGCGCTCAGGACGGAGTGCGTCGTCCGGACCAGCACCCTGCCGGGTCCGGCCTGGGGCCGCGGGACCTCCTCCACGAGCGCCTTCCCTTCCTTCAAGATCACCTGCTTCATCACGCTTCCTCGCCTCCCGGGGAGCGGGCGCCGCCCGCGCTGACGCGTTCCGGGGCGACGGTGAAACGCAGGATCGCGGGGAGCGTTCCGATCCACTCGTAACGCAACGTGCGCGACCGCTCGACCCATCCGTAGGACGGTGAGGTGATATCGTCCTCCAGGTGGGCGCTCGCTCCCTCCGGAAGGAGAACCGGTCTGAGGGCGAAAGGTACGCGTCCGATTCTGCAAAGCGCCACGCGGCCGCCTTCCTCCAGACGCGCTTCGCAACGCGGCGCCAGATGGAAGAAGATCTCCAGCCGGTGCCGGCCGTTCCCCTCCAGGTGGTCCTCGATCACGAAGCGCCTGGTCCTCTTGTTCAGGAGGAGGATCCGGCGGTGCAGGACCGGGTCGGGAAGACGGAGGTAGCCTCGGTGCTCGGCCTCGACCAGGTCGAAGCCGCTCCGCGAGACGAAGCGCAGGATCCGGGGCGCTTCGGTCCCTGGCAGCTCGAACGGGCCGTCCGGCAGGGGATTGATCTCTTCCCCGTCCACCCGCACCGTGTTGTGCGCCGCGGTGGCCCGGAAGCGGTTCCTGAGGGGAAGGTCGCGCGTGTAGTGACCGGTCCCGGGGTCGACGATCAGATCCTCCCCCGAGGCGTGGATCTCGACTGACAGCGTGTCGTTGTGGGCGTGGGCGCCCTGGCCCCGGAGTCCGACCGATCCCCCGTCCAGGTAGCCGTACAGGTCACCGTGCCTCAGGATCGCCACGCCGGCGTCCGGGTAATGGCGTCCGCTGACGGCCACGCTCGACAGGCGCGGGCGCGCGGCCTGCAGGCGCCCGGCCCACTCCGCTCCGTGAAACCAGAACGCCTCCTCCCAGCGCTCCGCCCCCAAGGCCAGAAGCGCTTCGTCCTCGAACGCGCACGCGGCCGTGGCCAGGAGGTGCCGGTGGTCGCGACGATCGACTCCGTAATCGCCGAGTACCTGCAGGCGTCCGTCATCGTTATCGCCGATCTGCGGGGCCAGACCGTTCGGCTTGATGTAGTGGGCGATGTAGTCGATCATCCCACGCACGCGCTGGCGCAGATCGACCAGCCGGAACCCCGAGCGCTCGGCCAGCAAGAGCGCGGTCAGCGCCATCTCGGTCATCAGGCGGTGGTAGGCGACCGAGGCCTCGTAGTCGACGCCATCGGCGTAGGTCTGAGCGCCGTTTTCCTTGACGATCTCGGAGATCGCCAGTCCCTTCCATGCGTCGGGCTCCGGCGCTCCGCGGAACAGCACCCCGAGGAACAGCAGGCCGACCAGGTCGGCGAAGTAATGGTTGCTGGTCGCCTCGACACCGTCCTCCAGGTTGGCCGCTATGAAACGACCGTGAGCGAACAGCGCGCGCAGGAAGATCGACGCGAACTGCCGATCCGCCAGGATCTCGGGGCGGAAGTAGCCGTAGGCCCAGACCCAGTTTACCGCGCGGATCGCCACGTCCATGGTGCAGGTCCAATTGATCCCGAAAGCCGGGCGGTTGTGCCGGATCCAGTCCAGGATCTGGGCGCGGAACTCATCGAAGTAGCGGCGATCCCCGCTCAGCCAGCAGGCTTGCCCGAGCGCCGGCAAATGCTGGAAGCGCGACAGCTCCCAGGGCACCTTGACATCCGATCCCTGCCCGAATTCGCGCTCCACGCGCGATCTGAGGTCCTTGAAGTAGGCGCCGCGGTCCCAGGTCTTGCCTGTTGCGAAGTCCGTGTGCCATGGCAGGTGCGGCCCGAGTTCGACGGGGCCCGACCCCAGAAGATCGAAGCGGTGGGCGCAGGCGCGATCCGCCCACTCCAGGATGCGTGTCCGGCGCTCCGGGTGTCTGTCGCCGAAAAAGGCGGCCGCGTCAGGCCGCGGGATATCCACCACGAACAGTCGACCGGTTTCCCGCGCGGCGGCGACGAGGGCCTCGTCGACGGTACCGAACCGGCCGCCAAGATCCCGGAGGAATTCGTTCTCGGAGGGGATGCCGAATCGGGCGGCGTCGTGCAGGCGCTGCACCATGCGACCCACCTGACGCTTAACTCCGCGGGCGGCACCGACCGTCTCTCTGATGGCCTGGCTCAGTTCCATCGGGCGAGCCCTCTCTCCCCCAGCCTCTCTACGAGCCTGCCCACGTTCGCGTCCCAGGTGTGGCGATCCAGCACGCGACGTCTCGCCTGCGCACCGAGCCGGGCGCGCAGGGCCGGGTCGTCGACCAGCCGGAGGATCGCTTGCGCCAACGCCGACTCGTCCCCCGGCGGCACCAGGGCCGCCGTGTGGCCGTCCTCCAGGACCTCCCCCAGCTGCTCCAACCGGCTGGCGACGATGCCGCGCCCCATCGCCATGTACTCGAACAGTTTCGTGGGGGATCCGAAGAAGCGCGTGCCGTCCGCGTTCGGGACATGAGGGGCCACCAGGATGTCCATCGCCGCCAGGTGCGCCGGCCCGTCTTCCTGGGGCACCATCCCGGCGAATACGACGCTCGGCGCGCAGCCGGCGCGCACGAGGATCGCCTCCGCCTCCTGCCTCTGCGGGCCGTCTCCGACGAACAGGAAGCGGACTTCGGGCCGGAGGCCGAGGAGGCGGGCGGCCGCCCTGGCCAGGACCGTGGCTCCGTGCCAGACTCCGAAGGTGCCGATGAAACCCACGACCGTCCGCCCATCGAGGCCGAGGCGCCGGCGCACCGACTGGCCGTCCAGGTCGGGACGGTAGCGTTCCGGATCGACGCCGTTCGGCTGCACCAGGATCCGCGCCGCCTCGATGCCCCGCGCCAGGAGCGATTCACGCAGCGGCTCCGAGACGACGACGATGAGATCGGCGTGACGGAGGTTGACCTCCTCCAGGGCGGCGAACAGCGATCGCCAACGGAACGGCCGGTCCCAGTGGTCGGCGATCCAGACCTCCGACCCGTTGAACTCCAGCACGAACGGCACTCGCAGCCTGCGGGACAGGGCCACACCGGCATGGTTCGCCGGGTCGAAACGCTGGTAGATCAGGTCGGCGGGACGCCGGTCGAGAATCCGCGCCGCCCGACGCTCGAAGCGCAGCGAGTGGGCGAAGCAGGGGATCTCGCGGCTCACGTTGCACAATCCGGAAGGCGGGACGAGATGGATTGGGTGGTGCGCCTCCTCGACCAAGCCGGGCCTGCTGCTGCTGATGAAGAACAGATCGGCGCCTGCGGCGCGGAAGCCTCCGGCGACCCCCGCGGTGTGGGCGACCGATCCTCCCGCCTGCACGCCGCTCCAGAGATCGGTTCGGAGATAGCACACCCGCTTGCCCGCCGCCGGCCGCGGCGCGTGGCGCGGCTCCCGCAGGAGACGCCACAGACGAGCCGCCGTGCGCGACAGAACCCAGACGCAGGCGGCGCAGCCGGCGACATACAGAGGCAGGTCGCGCGCCACGAAGCGCCACGGGGAGAGGGGCAGCGCCCGCCCCTGCAGGTCGAGCATCAGCCGGCGCGACGCCGGGGCCAGCGCGCCGAGTGCCTGCAGCCGGATGACCCTCTCGTGCCGTTCGATCTGATCGGTGAGGACGACGAACTCCTCCGCATGCAGCCCTCTCAGGTAGGACAGCAGCGCCAGCGGATTGAGTCGAGCGAGCTCTTCGCGGCGGATTGTCCTCAGGACCCGGCCCGGGAGAAGCGAGGCGAGCTGCCGCTCCGCTCCCGCAGGGTTGCGCACGAGCAGGAGGACGGCGGCGGTCGTCACGGGGTGCCTGCTTTGCGGGCCAGGCAGCCGATGCGTTCGCCCAGGTAGACCAGGGGGAAGAGCAGGTCCTTGAACGGCTTCGGCATGAACGACGGCATGGCGAGCAGGCCATGCCACTCGGAGGAGAAGCGCAACACCCGCAGGCCGCAGGCCCGCACGTCCCTCTTCAGCTCACGGGGGGAGTAGAGGTACGAGTACCCGTAGTCGCTCCGACCTCTCCGGTTGCGCAGGTGTGCGAAGAGGAAGGTGCTGAAGCGGTTTGGGACCGTGACCGCGAGGTGTCCGGACGGCCTCAGGACGCGCCCCATCTCCCGCAGGGCGGCCCGCCGGTTCTCCGCTCCCGGAATGTGCTCGATGGTTGAGAAGGAGACGACCAAGTCGAACGATCCGTCCGGGAACGACAGCCGGGAAGCGTCCTCCACCCGGAACGCCAGGCGCGCCAGCAGCGTGGAGGCGATCTCGTCGCGGGCGACCCGCTCCGCCATGGCGATGGCGTCCGGGTTTACGTCGACCGCCGTCCAGCTCCGCACGCGACGCGCGAAGTGCATCTCGTCAATCGGCTCGAAGCATCCGACGTTCAGGACGTCCTTGCCCCGCAGGTCGACGCTCTCCAGGAGATCCCAGTCCACCAGAGCCTTGGTGGCCAGGTAGGTCGGGTTGTCGCGGAAGCCGAGCGTCCCGACCCTCTCCGCGTTGGCGCTGTATGCCGCCAGAACGTCGGCCCGTGCCCTCGCCGCATCCCGGGCCTCGAAGGTCATGGTCGTAGCCCCAGGAGACCGGCGATCTCCTCCGGATGGACGAGGAACGTCTCGCGCAGCCCGGTGTCCCCTCTCCGGACGAAGGCGGCTACCGCCAGCGCGAGCATCGCGCCGTAGGCCACCGTCGAGGCGATCGAGGCGCCGACGATGCCGAAGCTCGGTACGAACCTCACGTTGAGCGCCAGGTTGACCAGAACCCCGACCAGCGGTGTCCAGACGACGATCGGCGGCAATCCCTTGCCGGCGAAATGATTCATCAGGATGCCGTGGATCCCGAGCGCCCAGACTCCAGGGAGCAGCCAGCGCGTGGCCGCAACAGCCTCGCCGAACCTCGGGCCGTAGAGGATGGCGACGACCGGCTCCACCAGGACGAAGGCGGCGGCGCACAGCAGCGTCATCAGCAGCGCTGCGTGCCGCGTGACCCGGGCGGTGGTCGCCTCCTGACTCCCGGGCGCCGCCGCGGCCACCCTCGGCAGCAGGATCATGCCGATGGTGACGGGCACCAGGAGGAGCGTATCGGCGATCTGCGCCGCGATCGAGTAGACCCCGGCCGCGGCCGTCCCCAGGTAGTAGTTCACCAACAGGAGGTCGGAGCGGATCACTAGGAACGACAGGAAGCAGGCGACGTACGCCCTCGCCCCATAGCGGAACATGCGGGCGCACAACGCCGAGTCGAAGGCCGGACGGAAGGGGGCACGTCTCGAGCAGTAGACGACCGACGCCACGCCCAGGACCGCGACCGCGACCGCGAACAGCACCACCGCCCCGGCCGCCCCACCGGAGAACGCCACGAGGTAGACCGCCAGCGCCAGAAAGGTCAGCGTCTTGTTGCCGAGCTCGAAGGCGTTGAAGGCCTTCACTTCATGCATCCCCAGGAGGGCATTCTGATAGAACAGCACCATGAACTGGAACGGCAGCGCAGCGGCCGAGATCAGGATGAGCGGGAACGGGATCGCGGCGAACCAGGCCGGTTTCATCCAGCTGGCACCGATCGCCAGGAGCGCCGCACCGGCCCCGAGACCCAGGCTCAACCACAGGAGATTCCCCAAAACCGCCCCGCTCTTCTCCGGCTCCCGCGCCACAAAGTAGACGCTGCTGCTGTGCAGGCCGAGATTGCCGAACTGCAGCGCCAGCCCCGTGAGGACGGAGAGGGTGATCAGGATGCCGCGCCCTTCCGGGCCGAGCCAGCGGGCAGTGACGACACTGCTCAGCAGACCCACTCCGATGGTCAGCGATCGGGCCAGGAGAGTCAGGGTCACGCCGCGCTTGAAGCTCATCGCCCCCCTCAGGCGGCCCGCCGGTCGATCCAGTGGTCGTACCAGCGGCTCAGATTGTAGAGCGTCCACAGGTGCCAGCTGTGGTCGCGCCCTCCGGCACGATGGATCTCGAACAGGGAGCGCACGTGCTCGTAGTCGAACAGCCCCTCCGCGCGCAGCCGCGACGCCAGCACGCCTCTGACCGCCGGCTCGTACAGGACCCCCCTGAACCATTCGCTGACCGGCGCTCCGAAGCCCTGCTTGGGACGGTGGATGATCTCGTCCGGGAGAATTCCCGTCATCGCTTTCTTGAGGAGGTACTTCGAGCGGCCGCCGCGGATCTTCAGGCCGGTCGGGATGCGCATCGAGAACTCCACCAGCGCGTGGTCGAGAAACGGCACGCGCGCCTCGACCGACGAGGCCATGGTGATCTTGTCGACGCGCATGAGCAAGAGCTCCGCCAGGCGGTTCTTCAGCTCCAGATAGATCATCATCTGCCCGAAGTCGCCGTCCGGCCTCGCCCGGCGGGCCTTCCGGTAGTGCTCCAGAATCACGTCGTGGGAGCTGAGGCCGTCCGTTCGGGTGCGCGCCGAGTCGGAGAGCAGCCGGCGCTTCGCCGGCTCGCTCCAGGCGATCGCCCCCCCCCAGAAATAGGTCTCCTCCACGGCCGCCTTGCGCAGCATCTCCAGGCGGTCGCCGCCACGTCCGAGGAGCGCCGCGAGGCCGCGAGCCGCCGAGTACGCTCCCGCCCTCAGGGGGCGAGGCAGCCGCAGGAGTTTCTCGAAGTAGCGCGCGTACGTCCGGTAGGCGCGCAGGTAGGTCTCGTAGCCGAAGAACAGCTCGTCGCTTCCCTCCCCCACCTGGATGACGGTCGTCCCCGACTCCTTCGCCAGTCTGGAGACGAAGTGCAGCGGCACGCAGACCCAGTCCGCGATCGGCTCGTCCTGGTGGTGGATCATGTCGGGCATGTAGTCCAGGAGGTCCTGAGGCCCGATGACGACCTCGTGATGCTCGGTGCCGAACAGGGAGGCCACCTTGCGGGCATGCTCGAACTCGTTGTAGGAAGGGTGGTCCTCGAAGCCGACCGAAAAGGTGCGCACCGGACGATCCATCAGGCGGGCCATCAGCGCCACATTCGCGGAAGAGTCGAGCCCGCCCGACAGGAAGACGCCGAAGGGGACGTCCGACATCATCCGTTTCTCGATCGCCCGCTCGAGGAGAACGCGGATGCGCTCCGCGCAGTCCGACTCGTCGTCGTAGCGCGCCCCTTCCATAGGAGGCGACTCGAACGGGTCCCAGTACACCTCGGAGCGCAGATGGCCGTGCCGGTCCACGATCATACGGGTCGCCGGCGGCAGCTTCCGGACACCCTGGAACAGAGTGCGCGGCGCGGGCGCTGCGATGAAGGTCAGGAAGTGGTACAAGGCCGCCAGGTCGATCCGGCGCGACATGCGCGGGTGCTCGAGGATCGCCTTGATCTCCGACCCGAACAGCAGGGTTCCAGGGAGCACGGCGTAATAGAGAGGCTTGATGCCGATCCGGTCGCGTACCAGGAGCAGCTCCCGCCTCCGCGCGTCCCAGATCGCCAGAGCGAACATCCCCTCCAGCCGACGCACGAAGTCGGGTCCCTCCTCCTCGTACAGATGGACGAGGGTCTCCGTGTCGGTGCGCGAGCGATAGACGTGCCCTTTCGCTTCCAGGTCGGCGCGGAGTCTCTCGTGGTTATAGATCTCCCCGTTGAAAGAGATCCAAACGCTCCCATCTTCATTGGACATCGGCTGGCGGCCGGCCGCGGACAGGTCGATGATCGACAGGCGGCGGTGCCCCAGACCGACCCGACGATCGACGGAGATGTACACGCCGGCGTCGTCGGGTCCGCGATGGGTAAGAGTGTCCCGCATCCGCACGACGACCTTTTCCTCGACCGGGTGATCCCCCGATCCGAACTCAAAGATGCCGCAGATGCCGCACACCGGAAAACTCCATCATCTCAAGGTCAGTGAAGGAGTTGCGAAAGGTCAATATAATGTCCGCTCACCCCCTTGTCCACAAACTGACGCAGCCGCTCGCTCTGTTCCGGAGCGTCGGCGACCAGCTCGCGCGCGTAGGCGCTGTCCGGAAGGTACGATTTCAAGATAGCCCGGGTCTCTTCGAGTGAGCGCAGGGCCCCGCGTGCCTCTCCCGTGCGACCGAGGCGCAGGAGAATCGAGGCCTGTAGGATCCTCGCGCGCAGGAAGTTCGGCTCGATCGTGAGGGCGTCCGCCGTCACCGAGAGCGCTTCATCGAGCCGGCCGAGCGCCTCCAGGTGGCCGGCCAGCTCCAGTCGCGGCCTGGGGTCGAAAGGAGCGAGCCCGACCGCCTCGCGATAGAGACCGACGGCCCGGTCCGCGGCCGAGGGATCCGAGAACAGGCGCGGCCCTGCCCGCGCCTCGAGACGTCCCAGGAGCAAAGGGAACCGGTAGTCGATCGGCTTGAGTCTGCGCGCCTCGAGGAGGTGGATCGCGGCCGTGGCGTAGCGATCCGGTGTCAGCGGCGGGGAGTTCAGCTCCGCCATGGCGAGATCGTGCTGGTACTCAGGGTGGAGAGGATTCAGCCAGGCCGCGCGTTCCATGCTCACGAGACCCTGCCGTCCGGCTCGCCGGGCCACCCCGGCCTCGCGGTACGCCAGGTATGGTCGGGCGATCGCCAGGCAGAACAGGTAGCCCGCCGCGACCACCAGGACGGCTGCGACGGCGCGGCTCCGACGCGGGATCCGGCGGATCGCCGCAGCCTGGGCCCGCTCCGTCTCCCGCCGTCTGGGGGCGGCGAGAACCGCGCCGGCCAGCAGAGCGGGGACGAGAGTGAGCGCCGGCCGATCCTGGAGATCCTCGACCAGGCCCTGTGCCAGCAGGGCCACCAGGGCAAGCCCGATCCCGACTCCCGGCGGGCAGGTACCCCTCTGGCGCGGGCGGAGCAGGGAAACGAACGCCGCGATCGCGGCTGACACCAGGCACGCGACGGCGGGGACGCCGTTCTCCGCCGCCAGCGTCAGTAAGGCGCTGTGGGCCCCCTGGAACTGCCTGCCGAAGCGGATCGGCTCGCTCTCGAGAGGGAAGTTGTGGTTGGCCGACTCGTGCCGGAACATGCCGGCCCCGAATCCGAGAAGCGGCCGCAGCTCGATCATCCCGAGCGCGGCGGTCCAGATCCGCAGGCGGTGGTAGCGGTACGGATCCTCCGC